>NZ_BAABCY010000033.1:0-154897 GCF_039539345.1 Snuella lapsa
AATGTTCGTTTTGCTCTTAAAGCTATCCTACAATACGTTTTACGTCTTTTTAAGCCTTATAATTTTAGGGTACAAGCAATTTACACCGTAAAATAAAAGCCCTTAAAAGGGCTTATTTGTGTCTTGTTTTTAGAAAATTAAGGGCTTGCGCAACGGCTACCATTGTTGTGCAACGTTATTTCTTTTTCGTCGATTTTATTCAGTATTAATATTAAACCAAAAGCCAAAATTGTAACTCCTAACGCTGTGTAGATTAAATTGTTCCATAAAAAATAACCAAGTCCCATAAAAATTGCTCCTGAAAAGGTCAGTATAAATCCGAATGGATTAGATTTAATAAAATTCAGAGAATGAATTGAAAGTCCAAGAAAAAGTAAAGATGGTCCAACGTAAACAAAAGGAAAAGCAATCGAAGGTGTATTCGCCAATTGATTAAAGAATTCAATTCGTCCGTCATTATCATTTCCAAAACTCCACGAAATAAAATCAATTGTATTCAGTCCGATAAATGCGATTACTCCCATTATTGTCAATGTCGAGGCAATTTTTCCGATTCCGTTTTTGGGAAATACTTTATTGAAATTCAGGAGTAGTACAGCTCCAATCAAATTTAACCAATGAGCAAAGTCAATAGGTTTTTGACTATGAGCAAATTCATTCCCTTTTGTAAATATCCAATAACTAATAACAAAAAGGAAAAGTCCAATTATACAAATAGTTTTTAATCTCAATTTTCGGTTTCTTTTAATGTTGCACAACTCGTTATATGCGGCATTATTATCCTACTTATCCCCTTTTTTTTTCCGGATAAGAGGAACTTTTGTTCCTCATTATAACTCGCAAAACACAAATATATACAAAACCCTACAAACATGTAATATATTATCTTGATTTAAATAGCTGTATTGTCTTATATAGTTATTTTAAGACGGGCCAAAAAAAGCTACTCCTTCACCTTTCCTTCACCTTTCCTTCATATCTCCTTCATATATACTTCACCTTTACTCCATAGTAAAGCTATTCTAAGATTTATTCATTAACCTGTATAGCTATTTCAGGACGGGTCATACTATATAGATGAAGTATGGATACTGTATGGATAGTGTATGGGAAATACATTTCAGCAGAAATCACCAAAAACGGCTAAAACACCATAAAAGAGTAAGCTTAACAACTCTATAAAACAGCTTGCAGTGCTTTTTTATAAAGATTCCTACCTTCACAGGAATAACAACTTCAAAAGGGCGTTTATAAACTGAGTGTCGCAACCTAACTGTAAAAAAAAAAACCGATTTAAATTGCCGGCTCCTTTTTATGCTCCGAATCCAATTCGTTAAAATAGTAGATCCCCATACTATCGAGAAACGCGAATAGCTTCGGTAAGGTAGCATCAAATCGCGACCAGTCCTTTTGGGCCTCATCGGTCCAGGCTGCCTCGGACATAGCAATCAACCTCGGAAAGGTCATAAAATCGATCCAGTCGTCCGTTGCCAAACGCTCCGTCCATAAATTGGCTTGCAGTCCCGCAATCAGCTTCAGATCAGTTTCAGCAAACCGATGTGTACTATCAGGATATTGGTATACGTCCCTTAACGGATTAAAGCCTTCCCAACGGCGACCATTTTTCAAGGAATCGTGCTGTACAAAATCAAAATAAAGTGGTCTGCGCGGACAAAGCACCGTCTTATAGCCTGCCTTAAGCGCCGTTTCCAGTTTATCCGTCTTATCGTGGCGCCACCAATAGATCATACTTGTCTGCCTATCCACACCCGAAGCTACAATCTCATCCCATCCCGCAAGATGCTTCCCTATTGCTTTAAGGCTATCCGTCATACGTCGCATAAAATAATGCTCGACCGCAACCAAATCCTCTAGACTCTCACGTTTCATCAAGGCCTTAATACCCGCATTATGGTGCCACTGTTCGTTTCCAAAATGTACCTCGTCCCCTCCTAAATGAATGTAGTTTGACGGGAACAAATCAGCTACTTCCCTCAGGATAGTTGTTAAATAGCCATAGGTCGCTTCATTACCCGGATCGAAGGTAAAATCGGGGTGCTTCTCGCTCCCGCCACCAGAAAACTCAGGATAAGCCTTGTTGGCAGCCGTGGCATGCCCTGGCATGTCTATTTCGGGAATAATAGTCACAAAACGCTCAGCGGCATAAGCCACTACCTCTTTAATATCTTCCTGGGTATAATAAGCCGCAGGTGCATCTGGATTTGTATGACTACCCTGCCCGCCCACAGTAGTTAACTTAGGAAACGCCTTGATCTCTATACGCCATCCTGGCGCGTCTGTTAAATGCCAGTGAAAAGTATTCAACTTAAACGAAGCCATTAAGTCTATATACTGCTTTACCTTTTCCTTACCAAAAAAGTGTCTGGACTCATCCAGCATAAACCCTCGGTAGTCAAAACGCGGTGCATCGGTAATTCGTGCGCAAGAAATGACCTTTTCACCAGATAAACTTAACTGCTGCCACAAACTCATAAACCCATAAAAGATACCCTTGGAGCTAGCTGCCGAAATTACAATTCGCTTTTTATTGATCTCCAGTACATAAGCTTCCCCTTTCAATGATTTAGAATCCAACAGTTGTAAATCGATAACCCGATCTGCCTTAGCATCTACAATAACCCCTAAATCAGAAAGCCGTTTACCATAGAATTCTGAAAGTCCCTGCAATGAAGCATCAGAAAGGCTAATGGCAATACCCCTTTCAAAACTAAACACACCCTTAACGGTTTCTATTGCATTCGGATACGGCACCAGTGCCCATGCAGGTTGTTCTTCAGGTTTACAACTATTTAGTACAATGGCTAAAATTATAAGGAAGATCGATCGGTTCATAAAATACACTTCAAGAGGTTTGTAAAAATTTTGCTATAAGACACGAAAATAAGTTTTTTTAACAAAACTGACCTAATCGTATTGATCTTAACCGAATAGCCATTGAAAGTTTACACCATCCCTCTGGTCTGTTTTAAGACTTCCCACTTTAGTTTTTCTTGGGCGTTAGTCGAAAGGCTCGAAACAACACATTGTCATTTCGACAGAACGACGAAGGAGTGACGAGAAATCTAAGTATAATGAGATGCCTCCTTTCGTCGAAATGAGAACTCCCTGCTATCCTTTATTTTATACTGCCTATATTACTATTCGTTTCTTTTGCTTGTCCAAAAGAAACGAATCAAAAAAAAACACTACTTCTACAGGGTTTTTCAGCATTCACTGAAAACCATTTGACAAACTCTGCGTCGCAGCGTTCCTGAATCTCGGAGCTTTGCCTGCACTATTCTTACGAAGAAGGGTCGTCAATCAATATCTACCCGTCGTAAACGTAACGCATTGGCAATCACCGATACCGAACTAAAGCTCATTGCCAAAGCAGCCAACATAGGCGATAAAAGAATTCCAAAAACAGGAAATAGCACCCCTGCCGCTATCGGCACACCCACACTGTTATAAAACAAGGCAAAGAACAGGTTTTGCTTAATATTACGCATTACTTTGGCACTTAAATTATAAGCCTTTACAATACCCTGCAAATCCCCTTTCACCAAGGTAATGGCAGCACTCTCTATCGCTACATCTGTTCCAGTCCCCATGGCAATACCCACGTTACTTTTGGCCAATGCCGGCGCATCATTAATACCATCGCCAGCTACAGCAACTTTTTTACCTGCCTTTTGGTAATGCTCCACCACATCCAGCTTATCCTGTGGCAGCATGTCCGCTTTAAAATCGCTCAACTGTAGCTCGTTTGCTACAGCTTGAGCCGTTAGCTTACTATCGCCAGTGAGCATTACTACGGCAACACCTTTTTGCTTCAAGCTTGCTATAGCCTGCTTACTGCTTGCTTTTATCCTGTCTGAAATCACCACATAACCAACCACCACCCCATCTACAGCCAAAAACGAAATGGTTTTGCCCTGCGATTGGTATTCGGAAACCGCTTTTTGCACCGACTCCGGCAGCTGGGCCTTCACGTCCTGCATCAATTTCATATTTCCGAAAGCCACCGTCTTCTGATCGACCTGTCCCGTTACCCCTTTTCCCGTTACCGAGCTAAAGCCCTCTACCTTAAAAGGGTCTACTCCCTGTGTTCTGGCATACTGGGTAGTCGCTTCGGCCAAGGGATGCTCGCTATGGACATTCAAGGATATCATATACTGCAATACGGTCTCTTTTTCAAAAGAATCTCCCACAACCTCTAGCTGCTCCACCGATGGTTTACCTTCGGTTATCGTACCAGTCTTGTCCACTATAAGGACATCAATAGCACTTAAAGTTTCCAAAGCCTCAGCATTTTTTATAAGCACGCCCGATTTGGCTCCTTTACCCACTCCAACCATAACAGACATGGGCGTTGCCAGCCCCAGTGCACAGGGACAAGCTATAATAAGCACAGCAATAGCATTTATCAACGCATACACATATCTGGGTTCCGGACCAAAAACCGCCCAAAGCACAAAGGTAACCACCGAAACAAGTACCACGATAGGCACAAAATACCCAGAGATGGTATCAGCCAACTTCTGAATGGGCGCCTGACTGCGACTGGCTTTATTGACCATGTCAATAATTTGCGACAGTAAGGTATCGGCCCCTACCCGCTCCGCTTTCATAACAAAAGACTGTTTGCCGTTAATTGTTCCCGAACGCACCCTATCTCCCGGTAATTTGTGTACAGGAATGGGTTCGCCCGTAATCATCGATTCATCTACCGCACTTTCACCTTCCCGAACCACCCCGTCCACAGGAATCCGGTCACCCGGTTTAACACGTAACAAATCACCTACCTCAATAGCCTGAATAGCTACCAGTTCCTCTTTGCCATCCACAATACGAATGGCCTGGTTGGGCGCCAGCTTGAGCAATTCCTTAACCGCACTATTGGTCTTCGTATGCGCGCGCGCTTCCAATACCTGCCCCATGAGTACCAAGGTCAAGATAACAGTAGCAGCTTCAAAATACACGTGTACGGTGCCATATTCAGTTTTAAACTGCGCTGGAAAAACCTCTGGAAACAGCAACCCGAACACACTAAAGACCCAAGCTACTCCTGCTCCTATTCCTATAAGAGTAAACATATTTAAATGCCAGCTCACAATCGACCTGTATGCCCTTTCAAAGAACATCCAAGTGGTATAAAATACCACGGGAAGCGATAAGACCAACTGAATCCAGTTCCAATTGCTTTGCGGAAGTATGCTGTACAAGGGTTTGCCTGGAAACATCTCAGACATGGCTATTAAAAATATGGGCAGTGTAAAAGCGACACTCCACCAAAACTTAGACACTAACTTTTTGTAGTGCTTCACTTCAGTAGATACTTCAGGCACCATAAGTACCAGATCCATACCACAGATGGAACAGGCTCCGGGAGTATCTTCAATTATTTCTGGATGCATGGGGCATGTATATTGTGCAGAAGCCTCAGCAACAAAAGACATTTCTTCCACCAGATCCATACCGCACACCGGGCAACCACCCGCAACACCGTAGGTTTTATCACCCTCGCAATGCATCGGACAATAGAACACGCCAGTTCCCGTACCGCTTTCTTTTTTAGGAGCGACTTGTTTTGGCTGTGCCATACCGGGCATGACAATACCATAACGCCCACCACTATCTGCTTCCAAAGCTTTCGCTAATGTTTCTAGGGAAATATGTGAAGCCATAGTTATAACAGCCTCTGCTTTTTCAAGATTTACATGCGCTTCTTCAACACCCTCCACCGCACTAAGGGTTTTCTCTACATGCGCACGACACCCGTTACAGGTCATCCCCGAAATCGAATATGTATGTTTCACAAGTTTAAGTTTTAATAATTAATAAGTCCGATTGACTTCTTAAACAAAGATCCGTTTTATCCAGAACCCAATTGTATACAATTTTGATTAAATTGTATCTAACTTTTTCCGTAGCCTTATCTTTTTAAAGGCAGATGGTGTAAACCCTGTTACTTGTTTAAATTGCTTTGAGAGATGCTGCGGACTGCTGTAATTAAGCTCATAAGAAATCTGGCTTAATGTTAGTTCATTATAAACAAGCAGTTCCTTGGCGCGTTCAATACGCTGCTCAATTATGTAATGCTCTATAGTATTACCGGTTATTTCAGAAAACAGCTTGCTTAATTGAGTGTATTCTATCCCGATTTCTGATGCAATAAACCCTGAGAAGGTTTGATGCTCCGGCTTTTCTTTTCCGTGATGAATGTGCTGAACGATAAGGGCTTTTATGTTCTTTACAATAATGGATTCTTTATCCTCTACCAATTCAAACCCTTCCTTTTCAAGGATAGCCTTAAGTTGTTCCTTTTCTTTTTCAGAGAGCACATGGTCAAAATAAATCGTTCCCAGATCTACATAGCTAAAGTCAAAGTGCTTTTTGCTTAGTTCTTCCCTAACCACTTTAATACAGCGGTTACACACCATGTTCTTTACTGCTATTTCAGTATAAGATTCCTTCATAATAAAGAAAGATCCGTGTTATTGATTACTAAAATTTAAAACTATTCTTAGGTATTCAAGCTGAATTAGAAGTCAGCTCTTTTCAATGGCATAAACTCTTAATAGTCTTACCTTATAATCGCGTATCCATTAATTAACTCCTAATTCAGCTTTCGCCTGTTAATGCTTAAGAATAATAGACCTATTGATTCATAGCCATTTCATGGTCGTACTGACAGCATCCTGGCAGGTTGTTATAAGCATCTTCACTTCCAGCTACCTTTTCGGTATCATAGCCTGAAGCAGCGATAGCCTTATGAATAGCCATGGCATCTGTTTTCGCTTCATCGAAGGTTACATCAATCTTCTTTTTATCAACATCCCAGTTGGCACTTGCAACACCCTCTACACCATTAGCGGCCTTCTCAATGGTCTTTTTACACATCTTACAATTCCCGCGAACACCAAAACTTAGGTTAGTTCCAGCATTTTGCACTGCAACCTCTGTGGTCGCCTCTTTTTTTGTATCGTTTTTACAGCTTGTAAATCCGATAGCAGCTATTACAGCTACACTTAAAATGATTCTCTTCATGGTATTAAATTTAATGATTATAATTATTATTTGTTATTCTATGAATAATTTTACTTCTCCACAGGTAAGCATCGCTTCACCAAAATAAGGATTTAATATATTTTCTTCGTTACTTAGCCAGTACGCACCTTTGTTATTATCTGCCATAGGACAAAATTGCTCATAAGCCTTCTTATCAATGCCAAAACGTTGTACGGCATCAATTAAATGCAGAGACAGGTTCTTAAAATGCTTACGTTGTTCCTGTATGTCTGAGGCTGCTGCAATACCTGTAGAAGTAGTTTGCAATGCTTTTTCCAACACCATCCAATGCCCATGAGCCTTACTATCAGTCAATAATTGCATATCTACAGCTTCCAAACCGCTACGCAATTGTTTTGCCGCTTCCCCAGCTTTCTTTGCATCATCCTTAACCAGGGCATCTTTTATCTGGATATAAACATCAAATACCTGTTGCAGTTGCTTACGGAAATCGGACGAAACATCAAATCGCGTTGTTTCCGAAGACTGCGTTACCTCCACACCCATATGCCCTTCATGACCAGTCATTACCTCACCACCACTTTTGTTCATCATAGACTTTTTGCCTTGTAACTGAGCAGCAGCATCAACTGTAAAAGTACCGTTAGTAACCACTTCATCACCTTGCTCCAACCCTTCCAACACCTCATAGGAAGCTCCCGTTTTGTTACCCAGAACAACTTCACGCATTTCAAAAATGGGCGTTTCACCCTTTACTTTCAAATACACTACCGAACGTTCACCTGTCCATAGAACAGCACTCGCAGGCACCTGTAACACAGCATCGTCCTGCAAGGCATTTAACTGTCCTTCCACAAACATACCTGGCTTAAGGAGTCCCTCTTTATTACTCAGAACAACGCGTAACTTAACAGTTCGTGTCTTGCTATCCAGAATAGGCTCTATAAAATCGACCTTAGTTTTAAATGCTTTATTAGGATAGGCATTGGTTTTAACAACGATTTCCTGCCCCTTTTTAACCTGGGCGATCTGATTCTCGTACACATCAAAATTGGCCCAAACGGTATTTAGGTTAGCCACTTTAAACAAGGCGTTACCTTCCATAATATGGGCGCCTTCACTAAGCGCTATTTCTGTAACAACTCCTGAAATGTTTGAATAAATAGTAAACTGTGTTTGAATATTTCCTGAGCGTTCTATTTCCGAAACCTGGGTATCCTTAACCATCCAGTTGCTGAACTTTTTCTTTACGGCCTCATATAACTCAGGCTGAGACGCCTTATTTTTATAAGCTATTAATAGTTCCTGCTGTGCTGCAATGAGTTCTGCCGAATAGATCTTTGCAATGGCCTGTCCGCGTTTAACATATTCCCCCAAGGATTTCACATATAACTTATCAACGCGTCCACTAAAGTGTACTGGTTGTGTCGCAGCTTCATCCTCGTTTTCAACAATCTTCCCTGATAATTTGAGCGTTTGTTCGCCTGCAAGTTCCCCCAGTACAGAGGTCTGTACATTCGCCAGGGCCATGGCATTTTCAGTCAGTTTAAATTGATCTTTGGACAATCCGTCTGCTCCAGCTTCAGCAGGAATAAGATCCATCCCACAAATAGGACAATCACCAAGCTCAGGTTGCATTATCTGAGGGTGCATAGAACAAGTCCACATAGTCTTTGCTTCGACTTCAATACTATGATCGTGTTTTTTATTAGTATTAGAAGCACCTCCAAAGAGTAACCACCCCAGCAGTATCCCAATGGTTAATATTCCGATATAAACTATATACTTTTTCATCTGTTTATTTTTACTGTTTTTCAATGGTCGCATGTCCATTATTATTTATTTTTTCGTTTCCAAAATTTTCTAACCGTAAGTGAGGAGGTATACCACAGCAGAAATCCGCTCAATACCGTAATCAGCCCTAAAAGAGAAAAGACTCTTAATAACGTAGTATTAAAGTTATCCCTCCCTTCGTAATCCATAGTATGGGTCATCCACAAAAAGTCGAACCAACGCCAACTACGATGCCTAACGGTTTGAAACCTCCCGTCTGCTTTAGACACATAGGCCTTTATATTCTCGTTATTAGCATAGGAAATGACATAAGCTGGCAATAAGCCTCCTCTGTATTCGTGATGCTTTCCCGCGGCATCTATCTGGTTTATAGAGGCTACCTCCAAGTTGCCCTTCATACGATGTTTAGCAATATAAAGTGCTTCTTCCTTTGAAATACCTTCCTTCTCGGAGCCGTCAACCGCATTGAACAGTCGCGATCCGTTAACCCAATAGTAAGGTGTTTTATTAATGTCCCGTATTTCAATAGATGATATACCGTGCTCCACATCCAGTTGTGTAGGACTGATCAAATTAGAAAAACTCAGGGGCTTATAGTTTAAGTTTTTAAATTGATCGCCATGAATATCATCAATATCTGTCCAACTAAAATACAGGCCACTGAATGTCCAGAACAAGAACTGAATTCCTAAGAACAATCCTAAATAGCGATGGACCTTACGTATCTTTAACGCTGTATGTCTGTTTACCATAATTATTGTGTTAGATAATTAATGATTGTCGATTGTATATAAAAGTCTTTAACAGATTCTATTTGATTCATCTCGAACTTTAACTGCAATTCCTGAACATCCAAAACATCATTAAAATCAATGGTTCCTGTTTCATAGCTTCTAACAAGTATGGCTTCGGCATCTTTGGCTTGCCTTAAGTTTTTAGTTTGGGTCTCATGACTTATTCTTGCAGACATTCTACCTTTCACAGCATCATCCAGCAATGTCTCCAATATGTTCAAACGCTCTTGCTTTTGCGAATGAATCTCTTGTTGCTGCAATGCATTTTGTTTGGTCTTGGACTTATATTTTTTATTAAAAATTGGAATGGAAACAGATAACATAGGCATTAAAATATCCTTTCCGTTGTCGTTAAAATCCATACCGGGCCGTTTCTCGACATTGATGTAATCTAACCCGAAACCAATCATCGGACTGCTTTCCTTTTGATTCAGTAATTCTGATTGTTCCACCGATTTATAAAGTTTATCGTACTTTAATAATTCGGGATGTAGCACCAGGTTGTCCGAGTGGATCTCCTGATCGTCGATGGGGATTTCCAATGCATCCACCACATCCACTTCAATACCTTTATCCCTATTCAGGAGTTTATTGAAACGTGTTTGCTCGGCCAGGTATTGTTGCTCCAACACCTGTTTGAGTTGCTCTAATTCATTTTGTCGCATTTGCAAGCGTAAAATAGCAACGGCTGATGCCTTTCCCACCTCTACCGCATTAAGCGCCAGCGTCTCGTAAGTTTTTAACAAAGCGATATTTTCATCCAAAACAACACGCTTCTTTTTATTGGCATACAACTTATAATAGGATTGCGATACCGAAGCCATCAACTTGCGTTTGGCAATCACAATATCCTCATACTTAGCATCGGCCAGCGAACTGACGTATTGCTCCCGTGCCGTAATACCTCCGAACCATGGCACCATTTGCCTGGCAGATAGTTTAAACCGCTGTGCCCCGGTGCGTGTCTCGGGTTCGCTTACAAAATAACCTACTCCGAATTCGGTATTGGGCAGGACATCGACTTCATTCACTTTCTCCGAAGCAATGCGGTATTGCAGTTCGTATTTCTGAATCTCCGGATTGTTACTTAAGGCCTCTTCCAGCAGACTTTCCAATTGTTGCGCATTTGAAAGGTGTACCGTTAGAAGAGAAAAACTGAAAGCGAAAAGTGAAATACTCCTCAAAGTAAAAACACTTGAACTCCCTACAAACAATACCTCCTTTATATTTTTAAACAACTCCTTCATAGTACATTCGATTTAGACATTTTTAATTGTAACTCTTGTTTCCAGCTAAACAACACCGGAACGACAAATAATGTAATAAGTGCTATGAGCATCCCTCCAAAACTTGGAATGGCCATTGGTATCATAATATCACTACCTCTGCCTGTTGATGTTAGTACAGGTAACAACGCTAAAATAGTCGTAGCCGTAGTCATCAAACAAGGTCTGATTCGCTTTTCACCCGCTTCAATCACCGAGGCCCGTATGGCTTCTTTTGTATGAGGTGCGTTCCTGCTAAATGTTTGTTTTAAGTAAGTGGCCATAACGACGCCATCGTCTGTTGCTATTCCAAACAATGCTATAAACCCAACCCAAACAGCGACACTAAGATTAATAGGATGCATTTGAAAGAGATCGCGAAGATTCTCTCCAAAAACACTAAAATTTAAAAACCAGTCCTGCCCGTATAACCAAATCATTACAAAACCTCCTGCAAAGGCAACGGCTATACCTGTAAATACCATGAAAGATGTGGCTACCGAACGGAATTGAAAGTAAAGGATCAAGAAAATAATTAATAATGCCAACGGCACAACTACCGATAAGGTTTTTTCTGCTCTCAACTGATTTTCGTAGGTCCCTGTAAACTGGTAATTAATACCATGTGGTACTTCAATTTCTCCTGAAGCGATCTTTTCTTTTATCAGTGCCTGTGCATTTTCAACCACATCGACTTCAGCATACCCGTCCAGTTTATCAAACAAAACATAGCCCACAAGAAAGGTATCCTCACTCTTTATTACCTGCGGCCCCTGCTCATAACGAATACTTGCCAATTCACTTAAAGGTACTGGAGTGCCTTTAGAAACGGGCACATAAATTTGCTTCAGATCTGTGGGATCGGCGCGTAATTCACGGGGGTAGCGTACCCTTACACCATAGCGTTCTCTGCCTTCGACGGTTTCTGTTAACACCATACCACCAACAGCTACCTTAAGCACATTCTGAACATCTTCTATTGACACCCCATAACGTGCAATTTTCTCCCTGTTAATATCAATCAGCAAATAAGGCTTACCCACAATACGGTCTGCAAAAACAGCTTCGGTTTTCACCCCTTCAGCCTGTTTTAAAATAGCTTCCAACTGTATTCCAAAATTTTCGATCTGCTTCAGATCCTGCCCTTTCACTTTAATCCCCATAGGGGCTCGCATGCCTGTTTGCAGCATAACCAGTCGGGTTTCAATAGGCTGTAACTTGGGCGCCGAGGTTACGCCTGGCAATTTGGTAACCTTTACGATCTCGTTCCAAATATCGTCGGGAGTTCGAATTTCAGGACGCCAGTTACGGAAAAATTCACCGTCTTCATCCGTAATGAGTTGTTCTTTTAAATTATCCACAGGCCATGTGTCTCGTTGTTCTTCAACTAGTATAACACCATTCTTCAATATAAAATCACCATTACCATCCACTTTATAACGTTGTCTTTCCCCAACCTCATTGAGCATGTACTCGGGTTTATACTGAATAACATTCTCGTACATGGATAGAGGTGCCGGATCCAATGCCGATTCTACCCTACCGGCCTTTCCAACAACCGTTTCGATCTCGGGAATATTAGCCACTGCCATATCCAGCTGTTGCAAAACACGTTTATTTTCTTCAACTCCCGAATGCGGCATGGAGGTAGGCATCAACAAAAAGGAACCTTCATTTAAAGCTGGCATGAATTCTTTTCCGGTATTCCTCATTATAAGAAATCCACATACAACAATAAGGGTAGGAATTGACAAAAAGAGCACTTTATGTGCCAAGGCCCAATGAAGAATGCGCGTATAATACCTTCTAAAAAGGGTAAAAGCCCCCAGCAGACCGAAACAGATAAGCCCCACAAAAACGAGGTTTCCAAAAATACTTTTATCCACACCTAGAGGACGCCAGTATTCTGCTAAAAGAAATACAATGGCCAGTGCCGATATAATCATATTAACAACACTTACAGTCAGTAAAATACGGTATTTAAAAAACGTTAACTGTATTTCGGATCTATCAGAATATCTGCTCCATAACGCCACTGCTCCAAAAGCAACGAGTAATAAACCTAGCCAATATCCATACAAAATGGCCCACAGTCCCAAACCTATCAATGCTGCGTTCAACACATATATGGCGCGTTTTTTCACTTGCTGTTTTTTGAACAAAAATGCTGCAAAAGGAGGGATTAAAAACAAGGCCACAATAATAGATGCTGTTAGAGCAAAGGTCTTTGTAAATGCCAAAGGTCTAAATAGCTTTCCTTCGGCTCCTATCATGGTAAATACGGGTATAAAACTTATAATAGTGGTCATGACCGCAGTAACAATAGCTCCCGACACTTCGGTCGTAGCCTGATATACCACACGATTTACAGGTAATTGCTTATGGTTAGTATCCAGATGGCGAATTATATTTTCGGAAAGAATGACCCCCACATCAACCATGGTTCCGATTGCTATAGCTATCCCCGATAACGCTACAATATTGGCATCGACACCAAAAACCTTCATGGCAATGAAGACCATGAGCACTGCAACAGGCAATAACCCAGAGATCAAAACGGATGCTCTCAAATTAAACACCATCACAATAATCACCAGGATGGTGATTAGTATTTCTAGAGTTAATGCTTCATTAAGCGTCCCTAATGTTTCTTGTATAAGCTCTGTCCTGTCGTAAAAAGGCACTATGGTAACCTGAGAGGTGGTTCCATCGGACAACACTTTTGAAGGCAAGCCTGCACTTAATTCCTGTATCTTTTCTTTAACGTTATTGATCACTTCCAGCGGATTTGCACCGTATCTGGCTACCACTACACCTCCCACGACTTCGGCACCTTCCTTATCCAATATCCCTCTTCTTGTTGCTGGCCCCAATGAAACCTTAGCAATATCCTTTACCTTGATGCTTGTGTAATCTTCGGATACCACTACCGCATTTTCTATATCACCGATGGATTTCACATATCCCAATCCGCGTACCAGATACTCTGCTTGATTGATCTCTACGGTCTGTGCCCCAATATCTTTATTACTTTCCTTTACGGCTTTAACAATCTGATTTAATCCAATATTATACTGTCGCATCAATTCGGGCACAACATCAATTTGATATTCCTGCACATAACCACCAATAGATGCTACCTCAGAAACACCACTGGCAGAAGACAAAGCATACTTTACATAGTAATCTTGAATGCTTCTCAACTCCTGCAAGTCCCAACCTCCGGTTACTTTACCTTGAGTATCGCGTCCTTCTAGCGTATACCAAAATATTTGTCCCAACCCTGTAGCATCAGGCCCTAACGCCGGACTTGCTCCTTCGGGCAATAAACCACTTGGTAATGAATTCAACTTTTCCAGAATTCTACTGCGACTCCAATAGAATTCTACATCTTCTTCAAAAATGATATAGATACTTGAAAATCCAAACATGGAAGAGCTCCGTATCGTTTTTACTCCCGGAATTCCCAATAACGAAGTTGTTAACGGATAGGTGACCTGATCTTCAATATCCTGAGGGGATCGCCCTTCCCACTTTGTAAAAACGATCTGTTGGTTCTCTCCAATATCCGGAATTGCATCAACGGCTACTGGGTTACTCGGTAAAAACCCAATATCCCATTTAAATGGTGCGTTAACTGTTCCCCAACCCACAAAAAGAACGAGCAACAAAACGGCAACCAATTTATTCTCTATTAAAAACTTTATGCTCTTGTTTAGCATTTTAACTGACTTTTAAACTATTAGACAATATAAGCGCACAGAGCGCAGTATACAATGTAACACCCTGCAGAAACAATTCTGAGGTGTATCGCTCTAAAGTTTAAAAATCAAATTAAATAGCTTTCGTCTATCTTGTAGATCTCTTTTATAACACACGGCGGTTTGTAGGCTCGATATGGCGTAACCTCTTTATCGGTGTCTTCAAAAAGATTAAGGTAAGTATATAGTAATGTTGCTACAAATACTTGTTTGTCCAACGATAATTTATGCAGATTAAGTTGTAATTCGTCCTGACCATCAACTATAACCTGCTTATCGCTGCAGCAACTTTTTTTAATCATTGAGCATTCTGAGCTTGTCGGTTTCTGTTGCATGTCCATACCGCAGGTTTCCACCTTATGGAATATAGCCATATCAACCAAAGTATCACCACAATAATGCATATCGACAGTGAACGACATTGTAGAAAACAACACTACAATAGCCATTAAAAAGGATACTATTTTGGCAAAAACTGCTCTCATAACAAAACAAAAGTACAAAAAATCGCGTATTTCAACTTTTTTTACATATTATTTAACAATCTGCGTTTCAACTTATAATAATAAAATGCAGGCAAAAGTAATAGTAAAATAATAGGTTGTATCAAAAAGCGACGTACATTAAAAAACATATAATAATCCTCCTGTCTTGGATTAATTACAAAATATAAATAAATAAAAATCAGTATCACAAAAGCAACTACATATATAAAGGCCGAAAACTTAATCATGTCTTTCTCTTTGAAAATGACATACAAGATCGCTAAGGACACAATACTGTTTAAAGCATAACGCAAGCCTGTAAACATTGTAAGCTTAAATACTTCCCGCCTGGGATTATCCAAATAAAGATAATCGTTCTTAAAAAAAATAAGATATGGATCGTAAAACAATTCATTTTCAAACCACCGAATCAGCACCAATGCTCCAAACAGTAAGAAAAGCAAAGTATATTTGGCAAACTTATTCATCTCCTCTACTTAAATTTGAAAAACGATTTACCCATAATACCCATAACAAACATACCATACCATAAATTATCCCTGGAAACACCACACTGTGCAACATTTCACTTCGCCAAGGGTAATGGTATACGGCAACTACAAAAAAGACGATACGGATTAAATTTACAATATAGATCAATACAGCTCCGCAAATTATATACAAAATTGTGGTCTTTAACCTTCCTGCGAAGGCTACGATAAATGCTAAAAATAAAATAATAACGCTTAGAGAATTACATCCTTCAATAATTCGTGCCAAATATTTACCATCAACAACAAGTTTTATTGAAGGTTCATCAGTATGTTCCACAACCTGTGTATCATACCCTATGTCATTCAACAAGACCCCAACCTGCTTGGCAACTAAATTCGTAATATAATCTGGGTAATACTGGGTATTAATTGAATATTGCAAATATGCTTTATACAACAAAGACAACACAATATATACAATTAAAAAAGTAAGAATAAACTTAATTACGGTTTTATATTGAATTAAAAGTGCTTTCAAAAAACTTTAGCGATTGTTGGATTAATTTATACTAAACACAATATCGAATTTACAGCTTTTTAAATACTTTTACTAAAACTTTTAAAATTATGATGTTCGAAACATTAAAACCACAAATATTATCTATTACCACTAATACAAAAAAAACAACCGACGAACGCCTATTGGCCATTTGCAAATTACTGGAAAGCAGTATAGATTATTACAACTGGGTTGGTTTTTATTTTAGAAACGGCAACAAAGAAGAACTTATATTAGGTCCCTATGTGGGCGAACCTACAGATCACACCATTATCCCTTTTGGAAAGGGCATTTGCGGACAGGTTGCCGTAAGCAATGAAAATTTTGTGGTACCCGATGTTTCTGCTCAAGACAACTATATTGCCTGCAGTATTACAGTAAAAGCCGAAATTGTTATTCCTATTTTTGTAAACGGAAAAAATATTGGTCAAATAGATATCGATTCGAATACGCCCGATCCATTTAGCGAAAAAGACGTTCATTTTTTGGAATTTGTCTGCAATGAAGTTGCCAAAATTTTATGATTATATCCTTTCAAAAGCAACACAGATTTTTCGTTTTTAATTTAACCTAGGTAACACCATACTAAGGCCCAGAAAGTGCCTGTTCATATTATGCCTTAAGGTCTCATTGCAAAGTTCTAGCACTCAATCTGGGTCTAACTAAAAAAACACATTGTTTTTTAATGGGATTAAGCCTATATTTTGACTGAAATAATTACTTTTGCACTCATAAACAAAAAAGCACTATAAACGCTTAATAATCACAAAATTTTATTTCCTTTTAACAGGAAAACCTTCAAACATAACACAACAATAATGAGCAACGAAAAAACTATCAAATCTGCCCTAATTTCGGTATTCAGCAAAGATGGCTTAGAACCAATTGTAAAAACATTAAACGAGCAAGGTGTTACAATTTACTCTACTGGTGGCACACAAGCATTTATAAACGATTTAGGCATTGATGTTGTCCCTGTTGAAGACATCACGTCTTATCCTTCCATTCTAGGTGGTCGTGTAAAAACCTTACATCCTAAAGTATTTGGGGGAATTTTAAATCGTCAAAATAACGAAACGGATGTTGCTGAATTAGCTGAATTCGAAATTCCACAGATAGATGCGGTTATTGTTGATTTATATCCATTTGAAAAGACAGTAGCATCAGGTGCTGGAGAACAAGACATTATTGAAAAAATAGATATAGGCGGTATCTCGTTAATCCGTGCAGCTGCCAAAAACTTTGCAGATGTTGTTTGCGTTGCTTCTGTTAACGATTACAGTGAGTTTTTAGAACTTATTACAACACAAAGCGGAACACTTTCTCTAGAAGACAGAAAACGTTTTGCTACCAAAGCGTTTAATGTATCCTCACATTACGACACAGCTATCTTTAATTACTTTAATAAGAACAATGAAGAAACCGTGTTAAAGATTAGTGAAACCAACGGTAAGACTTTACGTTATGGAGAAAATCCACATCAAAAAGGCTTTTTCTTCGGAAACTTTGATGATATCTTTACCAAACTTCACGGAAAAGAATTAAGCTATAACAATTTATTGGATGTTGATGCAGCTGTAAACTTAATGAATGAGTTTAAAAACGATGCCCCTACATTCGCCATATTAAAACACAACAACGCTTGCGGTCTTGCTCAACGCGACACCATACACCAAGCCTATATTGATGCGCTTGCGGGTGACCCTGTTTCAGCCTTTGGAGGAATTTTAATTAGTAACACCGAAATCGACAAAACCACAGCCCAAGAAATCCACAGCCTTTTCTGTGAAGTTGTTATCGCTCCCTCATTTTCAGAAGAAGCTTTAGAAATCCTAAAAGGCAAAAAGAATCGTATCCTTTTAGTTCTTAAGGACATTGACTTACCGCAAACCAATGTACGCACGTGCTTAAATGGCATTTTAGTCCAAGACAAAGACAACATAACCGACTCTAAAGAAGGTTTAACCAATGCCACAAATACACAACCTACAGCTGACGAACTGGACGATTTAATTTTTGCTTCAAAAATCTGCAAGCACACAAAGTCAAATACCATAGTGTTAGCCAAAAACAAACAACTATGTGCTAGTGGAACTGGTCAAACCAGTCGTGTTGATGCCTTAAACCAAGCCATTCATAAAGCTGGATCATTCAACTTCGATTTAAATGGTGCCGTTATGGCAAGTGACGCATTCTTTCCTTTCCCAGATTGTGTAGAAATCGCTAAAAATGCTGGTATAAGTGCTGTTATTCAGCCTGGAGGCTCTATAAAAGATCAACTAAGTATTGATTATTGTAATGATAATAATGTTGCGATGGTAATGACGGGAACACGTCATTTTAAACACTAAAATTAAATTTTAAATTTAATTAGCGTCCATCACACAGTTTTACACGTATAACACATTAATGATTTTTGATTTAGAAGTGGTTTATTTTTTTCAGATTAAATTGTAAAAGTTTAAACCACTTCTAAATATAGATAAGAATTATAGTGTACATATTTGTCAAGTTTTATTACATTTACAAGATTAGTTTTTAAACCTCAATAAATCACATACAACACATGGGCTTTTTCGACTTCTTAACCGAAGATATTGCAATAGATCTAGGAACTGCAAACACGCTTATTATACATAACGACAAGGTCGTTGTCGACGCACCATCTATAGTCGCCAGAGACCGCATTACCAGTAAAATAATAGCTGTTGGTCAAGAAGCCAGTTTAATGCAAGGAAAAACCCATGAGAACATAAAAACGATTAGACCTCTAAAAGATGGTGTTATTGCAGATTTCGATGCTTCGGAGCAAATGATAAGTATGTTTATAAAAAACATACCTGCTTTAAAGAAAAAGTTCTTCTCTCCTGCCTTAAGGATGGTTATATGTATTCCTTCAGGTATTACTGAAGTTGAAATGCGTGCCGTAAAAGAAAGTGCAGAACGTGTTAATGGTAAAGAAGTTTATTTAATACATGAACCTATGGCGGCAGCTATAGGTATTGGGGTAGACATTATGCAACCTAAAGGTAATATGGTAGTAGATATTGGAGGAGGAACCACCGAGATTGCTGTCATTGCACTGGGTGGTATTGTATGTGACAAATCCGTAAAAATTGCGGGCGATGTCTTTACTAACGACATCGTATACTACATGCGTACACAACACAACTTATATGTAGGGGAGCGCACTGCCGAAAAGATAAAAATCCAAATAGGGGCAGCCACTGAAGACTTGGAACTTCCTCCTGAAGATATGAGTGTTCAAGGACGTGATTTATTAACCGGAAAACCTAAGCAAGTCCAAATCTCTTACAGAGAAATTGCCAAAGCCCTTGACAAATCTATTTTAAGGATTGAAGATGCGGTTATGGAAACCCTATCACAAACGCCTCCAGAACTAGCTGCCGATATATACAATACTGGTATATACTTAGCTGGTGGAGGATCTATGCTTAGAGGTTTAGACAAACGTTTGTCCCAAAAAACAGATCTTCCGGTTTATATTGCAGAAGACCCTTTAAGAGCTGTAGTACGCGGTACAGGCATTACACTTAAAAACCTATCCAAATACAAAAGCGTATTGATAAAATAGTCTAACAGACCATGCAACAAATTATCAATTTTATAATAAGAAACAAAACCTTTTTGTTGTTCTTGTTGCTCTTTGTTATGTCTATTCTTTTTACAATTCAGTCGCACTCTTACCATAAAAGTAAGTTTATTAATTCGGCTAACTTTATTACTGGAGGAGTCTACAATTCTGTTAACAATATTACTGGTTATTTTAATCTAAAATCCCAGAATGATATTTTAGTAGAAGAAAACAATTACCTAAAATCACTTTTATATAATTCTGAGCAACAAACGGATGATTCCTTTTTTAATGACAGCTTATCTTTCGATAAACATTTTATATTTGGATCGGCTAAGGTTATAAAAAACAGCTACTCATCTACTGATAATATTTTGTTAATAGACAAAGGCTCTAAAGATAGTATAAAACAAGACTTTGGCGTCATAACTAGCAAAGGGATTTTAGGCGTTGTTAATAAGACGAGTAAAAATTTTGCCAATGTTATTTCAATTTTAAATACTAACAGTCAGATAAGCGCCCAATTAAAAAAATCAAACCATTTCGGCTCTTTAACTTGGGATGGCAAAAATCCCGCTTTTGTTCAATTACTAGACCTTGGAAAAATTGCACCTGTAGAAAAAGGTGATACAATAGTTACTTCTGGAAGGTCTTCAATATTTCCAAAAGGCATCCCTATTGGAACCATAGAAGACTTTAACCTAGACGACGCCGAAAACTTTTACGAAATAAAGGTCAAATTGTTTAACGACATGACCAATATAGAACATGTGTACACAATTAAAAACATTGATATTGTAGAGATTAACAATTTGTTAAACGAAAACAAAAATGAATAACATTATCTCTACAAATATCTTACGCTTTTTTATACTTGTATTAATACAAGTCCTAATATGTAGCCATATTAATTTTTTAGGCTATATCAACCCATATATCTACATCCTATTTGTAATATTGTTTCCAGTAAAAAACAACCGCGTTCTTTTTATCTTTCTAAGCTTTCTTTTGGGGCTAACGGTCGATATCTTTTTAGACTCAGGTGGCATGCATGCTGCTGCTTGTGTTTTTATAGCCTATGTAAGACCTGTAGTTTTAAAATTTTCTTTTGGAATACAATATGAACACCTTACCATGAAATTTGACGCCATTGAGTTTGGATCTAAAATAACCTATATAACAGTACTAACCATTCTGCATCATATTATTTTGTTCTATTTGGAAATATTTAGCATATCCAAAATAATGTTAGTGCTACAAAAAACGTTATTCTCAAGTATATTTACTATTTTATTATGCGTGTTGATAACTATTATTTTTAGCAGAAAAACCAAATGAGACAGCTCTTACTTTTCGCTTCTGTAATACTTGTTGGTCTTCTATTTATATCTAGGCTTTTCTATTTGCAAGTTTATACATCAAATGAACACAACTTATTTGATGACAATGCCATACGGAAAGTTTACGATTACCCAAAGCGTGGTTTTGTATATGACCGAAACGGAAAACTTTTAGTTGACAATCAACCCTCCTATGACGTAATGGTTATTCCCCGTGAGGTAAAGCCATTGGACACGTTAGAATTTTGCGCATTGCTTAAAATAGATAAAGAAAAGTTTATAAAAACCTATAAAAAGGCTTATCACTATTCCCCCAGGCTCCCTTCGGTTTTTGTATCACATTTATCAAAAGAAGACTATGCTGTTTTACAGGAAAAGATGCGAAAATTTGAAGGCTTTTACATTCAAAAGCGTTCTTTACGTCATTACCAAACAACGATAGGCGCTAATGTTTTAGGCAGTATTAGCGAAGTTAACAATACCATTATAGAAAAAGAGCCCTACTATAAGATGGGCGACCTCATTGGAACAGAAGGCGTAGAAACCTCTTACGAAAAAGTATTAAGGGGTGTAAAAGGCATTAAATTTATTCAAAAAGACCGATTTAATAGGGATATTGCTCCATACAAAGATGGGGAATTCGACACTATACCCGTACCCGGAAAAGACATTACTATTACCATTGATGCCGAATTGCAAGCTTATGGTGAATTGCTCATGCAAAATAAACGTGGTGGTATTATTGCCATTGAGCCCAGTAGCGGTGAAATTCTAACCATGGTTACTGCGCCTAGCTATAACCCCAACTTATTAGTAGGAAGAAATCGATCTGCCAACTACTCTAAAATGCATTACGACACCGTTGCAAAACCCTTATTCAATAGAGCGTTAAAAGCGCAGTACCCCCCAGGGTCTCCATTTAAAGTTCTGAATGCCCTCATTGGTCTGCAAGAAAATATAGTTAGTACCCATGATAAGTTTAGTTGTAGAATGGGGTACTACCTTGGAAGCAGAAAATTAACTGGCTGCCACGACCACTTTAGTCCGGTAAACATGAATCAAGGTATTGCACAATCTTGCAACGCTTACTTTGCAAATGTATACCGACGCATTGTTGAAAAGTATGACACTGCGGCTGAGGGGTTAAATGTTTGGAGCAACCATGTAAAAAGTTTTGGATTAGGTGACTATTTAGGATATGATTTAAAGATTGGCAGTCCGGGACGCGTTCCCGATGGAAACTTTTATGATAAATGGTACGGAAAAGGACGATGGGCATCAACTTATAACATTTCTAATGCTATTGGCCAAGGCGAGGTTGAAGCCACTCCCATTCAATTAGCCAATATGGTTGCCGCCATTGGAAACAGAGGTTATTTTTATACGCCCCACATCATAAAGAAGATAGAAGATGACACCATCCCTAAAAAATTCACAACCCGTAAATATACCTCTATAGACAAAGCAAATTTCGAACCTGTCATACAAGGGATGTTTGATGTATACAACGATGGTACTGCTACTTATTTAAAAGTACCAGATATTGACATTTGTGGTAAAACAGGTACTGCTGAAAACTTCATGAAGATTGACGGTGTAACAACCCAGCTTACAGATCATTCCATTTTTGTTGCCTTTGCACCTAAGGACGATCCAAAAATAGCATTGGCTGTCTTTGTTGAAAATGGCTATTGGGGCAGTCGGTTTGCTGGAAAAATAGCAAGTTTAATCATTGAAAAATACATTAAAGGACATATTACGAGAACTGATTTAGAACGTTGGATTTTATCACACAGTCTGGAAGATGAGTACGCCAAGCCCTACTCTGGAGAAGCTTTTAAAATAAACGGACAAACCTCATTACAGGTACTAGATGGACCTGACTACAATAAATTGATAGAACAACTAAACGAATTGAATAATGGTTAGGGAAACCAATAGGTATTTTAAATTTGATTGGATTACCATAGCACTCTTTTTACTTTTGGTTGGCTTTGGATGGGTAAATATTCTATCAGCATCGCACACAGGGGAAACAATTGATTACTTTAATTTTTCACAACCCTATGGCAAACAGCTTATATTCATATTTTTCACCTTCGCCTTAATTATTGTTTTACTCGCTATTGATGCCAAATTTTACGAACGCTTTTCCAGTATCATTTATATACTCTCCCTACTATCCCTTGTAGGATTATTCCTATTTGGAAAAAATGTAAATGGTGCTACCTCCTGGTATGGGATAGGAGGCATGACCTTACAGCCCAGTGAATTTGCAAAAGCAGCTACAGCGCTTGCCGTTGCCAAATTTGTAAGCGATTTAAACACCGACATACGACGTTTTAAGGATCAATTAAAAGTTTTACTCATACTATTTATCCCTGCCTTTTTGGTTTTATTACAAAACGACACAGGAAGCACACTCGTTTACGCAGCCTTTATTTTTGTTTTGTACAGGGAAGGACTGCCAAAACACTATTTAACCATTGGTATAATCGTGGTTTTATTATCTGTTTTATCGCTAAAGTTTGGTGCTACTAGAACTTCTGTAATTGCCTCTATAGGTATTTTGGCGTTTTACTTTTTAAATAAAAAACATACATCCATTATTCTGTCCTTCATTACTTTAATATGCTGTATACTTGTATCTTTTGGTGTTCGATTCTTTTACCAAAATGTTTTGCAACCGCACCAACAGGACCGTATTAGTTTATGGCTACGCTTAGAAAAGGATCCTGTTAAGCTGAAACAAATGAGACAGACATTCGCTTACAACTTAAACGAATCTGAAAAAGCCATTAGTTCTGGCGGCCTCACTGGAAGAGGTTTTTTAGAAGGAACCCGAACGACGGGAAAATTTGTACCAGAACAACACACCGATTATATTTTTAGTACCGTTGGTGAAGAATGGGGTTTTTTGGGGAGCTCTTTTGTTGTTGTACTTTTTGTATTACTCATTCTTAGAGTACTCCACTTGGCAGAACTTCAAAAATCACAATTTAGTCGTGTATATGGCTATTCGGTTGCAGCCATCATTTTTATGCACTTCTTCATCAATATTGGTATGGTTATGGGCATAATACCCACCATAGGTATTCCTCTTCCCATGTTTAGTTATGGAGGTTCTGGACTTTGGGCCTTTACCATCCTGTTATTTATTTTCATAAAACTGGATTCTAACAGAATCAATGAATGGTGATTACTTAGTATTCAGTATGCAATCACAATTTGCAGTGACAAATATCCTAACAAACAAAAAAATTGATTAGGGATTGACTAAGATTGAACGGACTTAACTCAAAAACCTAAAACAACCGCTTCAGAATAGCAGCCATAATAATTATTAACTTAACAACGACTAAAATCAGTTCTACTTTTTTAATTCCAGTTTTTCGGCAAAATAATCACAAAAATCTTTCATTGTTGCGGTCATTTTTTCATCTTGTGTAGCACGATTAAACGTGTCGCTCATGGCAACCAATGTTTGATGAAAAAACACTTTCATGTCATCTACTGGCATATCCTTGGTCCATAAATCGATACGCAATGTTTCTTTAGCATTAGCATCCCATACCGATAACATCATAGCCTTAGCCTCTTCATTACTTATACCACCATCTTGCGCAGACCATTTTAGCTTTTCAGGCACACGATTATCATCAAGTTCTACATTAAGTTCTATTGTTGATGTTTTATTCTTAGACATTATTTCCTTGGTTTAAATTTTGAATTATTAAAAATATCTTCAGCACTCATTATGAGCATATCCTTTAGGGGTATGTCATTTTTTTCCATGTAAGCCCTTACTATTTGCCAACCTATGTATTGCCCCAAACGCCCTGGCGATTCCCTGTCTATTTCTTCCAGATAAAACTTCGAAAAAGGTGCAGGATTTATAAATCGCCCTGGAAGTTTAGAATCTGCACTAAACAACAATTCACGTTCCACAAAATAACGCCAAATGTAACTTTCGTTCGCAACGGCCCAATCAAATTGTTCCTGGGTATACCCTATGCGCTCCTTCTCTTCGACAAAGGGGATGACCACATCTTTAAAGTAAAGTAACTTTCCAAAATATATCATCTCATCCAATAAGGTTTTTCTCTGTTGCTGAAATGCATACCTTTTGGCATATTCATTTGCCAAATCTACAATAATCTGTTCCTTGCGTAAATTTTGAACTGTATACTTCTGGATACCTCCATAGAATTTATGATCACTACCCAAATAAGTGTCCAGAGATATAAGTGCTATAGTATCTGTAACAATAACCTTATATCTATAATCAACATCAGACGTCGCAGTAATAACCCGTGGCACTTTAAATTCGGGAAAATAGTACTTTAAATGATTGAATAAAGATTCTATATGACGTCTTTCTTCCTTAAAATCAGGGAAAGCTTTAGCTACTTCTGCCAATAATTGTAACTGTAACGTATCTCGCTTTTTGGCAATCCAGAAGGAATCGGCATACTTTTCGGAAAACATAAACGGATAGGCCTGCTTCAATTTGGGTAAATCGCTGATAGATGCATCGGCAAAGAGTCTATCGTAACGTTCTATGTCAATGTCTATATTAATTGCTGCTATCGATTGTTCCAGATTATTTTCTGTTTTACATGAAAACACCATAACAACGAGTACAAAAAATGGTAACAAATATTTCATATTGAAAACTTAAACGCTATAAATTTTTATATATTGAGGGCTTTCCTTTATTTTTGTCTGCAAAGGTAATATTATTAGATTTAAATCCATTTAATATGCAAACAGAAAAAGTTGTAGACCATATTGTTAATTGGCTGAAGGACTATGCTTCCAATGCTGGCGTTAAAGGTTTTGTTATTGGCGTTTCAGGGGGTATTGACTCGGCAGTAACTTCAACTTTATGTGCAAAAACGAATTTACCACTTCTCTGCTTAGAGATGCCTATACACCAAGCAGACTCCCAAGTAAGCAGAGCCTTAAACCATATAGATTGGCTAAAAGCCAATTTCTCCAGCGTTACCATGACACAAGTAAATTTAACACCCGTTTTTGACAATCTGGTAGCCTCCCTACCTCCAGTAAAAAACGAAGAAGACAGATTTATGTCTTTAGCAAACACGAGGGCTCGATTACGAATGACCTCGCTTTACTACTTTGCCGCATTAAACAATTATTTAGTAGCCGGAACAGGTAACAAGGTTGAAGATTTTGGCGTTGGTTTTTACACAAAATATGGTGATGGTGGAGTAGATTTAAGTCCGATTGCCGATTTACTTAAAACCCAAGTTTATGAAATAGCGGAACATTTAGGAATTAACCAAGAAATCATTGATGCAGCGCCTACTGATGGGCTTTGGGGAGATGACAGAACTGACGAGGATCAAATAGGAGCGTCGTACCCTGAATTGGAATGGGCCATGAAAATGGACAATGATGGCAAAAAAGCCGAAGATTTCTCTGGAAGGCAACAAGAAGTTTTTAAAATTTATAAACGCCTTAACACCGCTAATAAACATAAAATGTTACCAATACCTATTTGTAAAATTCCCACAAACTTGATTTAAGCCTTGTAGGTTAGTAAAAAAATTACTACCTTTGCGTATTGGCTTAATCTCTCAATTATAATTATCTCTCAACCAAATTATAATATTAAAGCTTTCAATTATGATTAAATTATTAATAGCAGACAACCACCCTATTGTAAGAAAAGGGTTAGAAATTCTTTTTTCAGCGTCTTCTAACGTTAAAATTGTTGGAAATGTTGATAATGGCGAGGCCTTATTAGAGTTTGTAAAGAACAATCCGGTAGACATTATTTTAACCGAAGCTGATTTACCAAAACTTAATGGTTTAACAGTTTTACGTTATTTAAAAAATGACTATCCAGATGTAAAGACCATTATTTTTAGTGGTCAACCAGAAGAAGTTTATGCCATAAATGCAATTAAAGCAGGGGCAGCTGGTTACTTATCTAAATCCGTTAACATCATAACAATTAACGAAGCCGTTATAAAAGTTCACGAAGGCGGCATTTATTTAAGTAATGAGCTTACAAAGCAATTAGCATTAGGCAGTAGATCCAGTAAATCGGGAGCTTTTTACAAAAAGCTATCGACTCGTGAAGCAGAGGTTTTAAAACTCCTAACAATAGGAAGAAAAAACAAGGAAATCTCAAAAGAGTTGGACATTAACGAGAAAACTGTAAGTACTTACAAAGCGCGTTTAATGAAAAAACTGAAAGTAACCAATTTAGTTGATTTGGTTACACAAGCGAAGCTTGCTGTAGAAGCTGAATCATAATACCCGATTTAGCTTTCTGGACAAAAGCATTTTTAAGCCTGAGTAGTCTTTAACTTCTTCAAGGATATTTCTATTAGTATCTTGTATACTTTTTAGCGTTTCTTGTTGAAACTCTTTGACCTTTTGGTCAATGAAAAAGCAACGCAGGCTTAAAATCGTTTCGCTTACTAATTGCCCTACAGTATCTTTTTTCTGTTTTGGGTAAATTTCCATTCGGTTCCAATCATCAAGTGTATAACGTTCTTCGTCCATTAAAATGGACGTGATTTCACTTGCTATACCGCCATCAACCGTGTTGACAAATGTCTTCAATTCAAAATTAGGGTCTTGATTTAAGGCTTCTATCACTTTATAATAAATTGTTTTAAATTGTGGATTGGAAAATTCCATTTCGTCTTCCTGCAAATCTAAATACACCTTCTCAAAAACTTTAGCACGATGAACCACAGGCTCCAATACTAATTCTCCCTTATCGTTTTCTTTTAATACAAGGTCTTCAAAATCTTCAACCTCATTACCATATAATAATAAAACTTCTATAATTTTACGTTCTAAGACAAATTGTACATCTACTTTTTTAACGGGTTGCTGGTGCTTAATTACCTCGAAAGCCTTCTTGTCTTGTTTAGTTTGCTTATCTTCTTTCTGGAGTTCCTTTTTATCTATCTGTGCCAATGTACTAAACAAAACATCCTCGCTTATATCCATTATCCTAGCGCATTCCTGGATGTAGATTTCTTTTTTAATACGATCGGGTATTTTAGAAATACTATTTACAATATCCCTAACTGTATCTGCTTTTTTAATAGGATCGTTCTTAGAATCCTCAAATAAAACAGATGCTTTAAACTGAATAAAATCCTTAGCATTAGTCTCTAAATACAATTTAAGCTCTTCAAGAGAATTTCTTTTGGCAAAGCTATCGGGGTCTTCGCCTTCTGGGAAAGAACAAACCTTAACGTTCATTCCTTGCTCTAAGATAAGATCCACGCCACGAAGCGAAGCACGCATACCCGCTGCATCACCATCAAACAAAACAGTTATGTTTGTTGTTAATCTGTTTATAAGCCTAATTTGATCAGAAGTTAAGGCTGTTCCCGAGGAAGACACAACATTTTTTATTCCAGTTTGATAAAACTGGATAACATCTGTATATCCTTCAACCAAGTAACAGTTATCTTCTTTAGAAATACTTTGCTTGGCATGATAAATACCGTACAAAACTTTACTTTTATGGTAAATATCACTTTCTGGTGAATTTAAGTATTTTGCAGCTTTTTTATCATTGACCAAAATACGTCCTCCAAAACCCAATACGCGACCACTCATACTTTTAATAGGAAACATGACTCGCCCCTTAAACCTATCGAAACGCTTTGATTCCTTAACAATGGTAAGTCCTGTTTTTTCCAAATAATCTAAACTGTACCCTTGCTTTAAAGCCTCATCTGTAAAGGCCTGCCATTCATCAAGCGAATATCCTAAATCAAAGGTCTTTATAGTTTCGTTTGTAAAACCCCGCTCTTTAAAATAACTCAAACCAATAGCTTGGCCCTGATCGGTTTTGTGAAGTATTCGTTGAAAGTAATCATTGGCAAACTCACTAACCAAATACAAACTCTCACGTGTATTGGCTTGTTCTTTTTGTTCGTTAGATTGCTCGGTTTCTTCTATTTCAATATTGTACCGCTTAGCTAGATATTTTATTGCTTCTGGATAAGTAAAGTGTTCGTGCTCCATTAAAAACGCAACAACATTCCCCCCTTTTCCGCTGGAAAAATCTTTCCAAATTTGCTTGACTGGAGATACCATAAAACTTGGTGAGCGTTCATCACTAAAAGGACTCAATCCCTTAAAGTTGCTCCCAGCCTTTTTAAGTTGAACAAAATCGCCAATAACCTCTTCTACCCGAGCGGTTTCAAACACTAAATCTATGGATGATTGTGAAATCAAATGCCTGTATTATTACCGTTAAAACGTTTTTAAAACTCAATTTTTAAAAAGCAGCCTCCTGACTTATCGAAATAAGCTCAACATAAGTGGCAGGAATGACAATGTAAAAGTACTATAATCTTATTGATTATAGAAACGCATCAACCTTGCGGATTTAATAACATGACAATAATCATGTTTTAAACAAAGTTTTACTATTACTTTTAATACCTGTATTTAGGTTACTAACAACAAATCCTTTAAGTTCATGAAATCACAAAACTCTATTTCTAAATGGTTTAGGATTCTATTAGGGCTATTTTTAATTGTATATGCCTTAAATCAATTTTTACATTTTTTACCAACTTCGTATGGAACGATGCCAGAAAACACAAGAGATTTTATAGACGCTGTTGCTGTTTACTTACCATACCTGTACATGTTTGAAATCTTAATAGGGGTATTATTGCTTATCAATAAATGGACACCGTTTATTATAATTGTACTATTCCCCCTTACTATCGCATTTTTGATTTTTAACCTTTCCAACAATGACATTAGTAAAATTTGGCCAGCACTAATAGTAGCTTTCCTAAATATAACTTTAGTATTATCCAATAAAAAGAAATACATTCCACTCTTTGAATAATTTGATTATAATTGGTTAGTTTTAGCAATTTAAAGGCAGGCAAATACCCCAATATTGGTAGAAGCCTGCCTTTATTTATGAATTTATATTGCCCTATCAAGACCACACAAATCAACATCATTAATCTATATCAAAACGCAACCCTAGCGAAATGTTATGCTGCTCTATGATTTGATCTTTAAATAGTGGTGACAAATCATATTTTGCGTACAAACTGATATCGCCAATTCCAATATATCCCGACAATCCATAAACAAAATTTGAGGCATTCGAACTTCTACTAAGCTTTTCCTTTATGTTAGATCCTCCTTCTACATATTTTAACTTTTGTTGAGCCCCTAAATTTAATCCTGCATACCCGCCAACACCTATTTTAAATTGATCGCTATTTAAATATACAATCCGATCATCTTTTCTATCCATCTTCTTTAAAGGACCAAATTCAAAAAACAAAGGCACCACCAAATTTGTAATCTTCAACTTTGATTTGTTTAAATCTGCTGGAAATTGTTCAAGATAAGTGCCATTTCCATCTTGCATGAAATATTGATTATTCTTAATATTGAGTTTATTCCACTGAAGTGAAACCCCATATTTAAATCGTAACAGTTGACTATTTTTAAACACCTTGGTTTTCCAATTACATCCTAGCTCAGTAAAATCAACACCTTTAAATTGGTAAGGAGAATCTTTAAACCCTTGACCTTTTATTAAGGCACTGTTATAACCAACAGCCAATGTTAGCTCTATTGAAGTCCTTGGATTGTCTCTCGGTTCTCTTTTTTTTCCTTTGATACTAAAAGTTCTATTAACAACCATTAAACCCAATTTATTTTCTTTGTCATCTGCATTGGGTTTAAATATGTTTCTTTTATAAAGCGCTATTTGATTGTTAATAATGGCCCATCTGTTTTCAATATTCAAAGCTGCTTTTTCTGCGGCTTCATTTTTTAATCTATTCGATTCTTCTTCGGTTATTGCCCCATTTGATAATTCTTTATTAATCTCTTCTACCCTAACTTTTAAAAGCTGCTTTTCTTTATTTTCTACAGCTAGTTTATAGTTTTCCAATTTTTCAATCGCTTTTCTATTTTTAATAGCTGGGATAGTGTCTTGTGCTTGAGTTAACTGCACACTTAAACCTAGTGCCAATAGCACCACATACTTAATAATTGTTTGCATAATAGTTCGTTTTTAACCTACTGGGGTTATTAATTGATTTTGATGAAAGATTTTTAATTATTCCTTTGGGCCACTGCAGTTTTTACCGAATTATAACTTGCCTTTAGAGCTTCAAACACTTTCGCCCTAAAAGACTGATCCAATTCTGCCTCAACATCTTCCAATAATGCTATGGCATCAACCTTTTCAGAGCCTTTGATCTGTAATCGTTTTAATTTAATCTCCTTTTGCGCCTGTTTCAACAAAGTTTCAATTTCATCATCAGAAACCTCCTTATTCTCTTTTTTTATGGTATGTATCTGAGCCACTAAATCTTTAATTTTTTGCTCTTCAAAGGTTAAACTGTCAACGACAGCAACTGCAGTAACAAGTTCTATCCTTTTTTTATCCTCTATAACATTAATCTTTTTTTCTGAAGCGATTATAGTATTGGACTCATAAACACGCTCCTCAATCGCAGTTGCATTCTTTATTAATTTATTTACCCCAGTGTTATTAATACCTTCATTAAGCTCTTCAACTTCTTTAATACCCTGCCCAACAATTGCAGGCTTTACAACTTCCTTTAAAGGCAAAACTTCTATAGCTTCTGTATTATTGTAAAAAAACTGAGTTGTAACCAAGAAAATAGCAATAACACTTGCGGCCGCAAACAACCATGCTTTTCTGTTATCTATCCTACTCCCTTTAGTTTCTAAGCAATCTGACAGCTTATCCCATGCCGCTTCGGAAGGCTTTATCTTTCTATTGGATAGCGTTTCCTTAATATGTTCATCAAACTTTATAGGATCCATAACTTGTTTTATTAATATCGTTAACCTTTTCCTGCAATAGCTTCCTCGCTTTAAATAATTGCGATTTCGAGGTCCCTACCGTAATATCTAACATCTCTGCAATTTCATAATGCTTATACCCTTCAACAACATACATTACAAAGACCATTCTATAACCTTCGGGCAATTCGTCTATTAGTTGCTGTATTTCGCTTACCTCTATATCTGTTTCAATACTGTTTATTGCTTCGGTTTCATTTTCTACCATCTCCAAAGAGAATTCTACTTTTCTTTGCTTTCTTAAAAATGAAATGGACTCTCTTATCATAATACGGCGTATCCAGCCCTCAAAACTACCATCATTTTTAAACTGCTTTAAATTTGTAAAGACCTTAAAAAATCCATTGAGCATTACTTCCTCCGCATCTTGCAAGTCACTTATATAAAACCGACAAACGCTTAGCATCTTAGGAGCGTGCAATGAAAATAGCTCATGCTGCGCTTCCCGATTATTTTTAATCGCTCGCTTAATAAGTACTGATTCGTTTTTATGCAATTGAATAACTTTCAAAAGAGGCTTCATCTTGTCTTATATTTATAAAGACGCCATTCTTGAGTAAAAGGTTGCCTAGACCTATTATTTTTGAAAGATTTTATTTTTTTCTGTCAATTACATAGTTCACCATAAGTTCCAGCGAACTCTTGTAATCTGATTTTGGATAAGCCTGAAGTAACTGTAAGGCATCCGCTTGAAATTGTTTCATCTTTTTAATAGCATAATCCAATCCCCCGTTGTCTTTTACAAAAGCAATAACTTCCTTTACTCGTTTTGCATCCTTATTATGGTTTTTAATAGAATTTATCAACCACCGCTTATCCTTTTTGGATGCGTTGTTTAACACATAAATTAAAGGTAAGGTCATTTTTTGCTCTTTGATATCGATACCTGTTGGTTTTCCTATTTGGGTTTCCCCATAATCAAACAAATCATCCTTAATCTGAAATGCCATCCCAATAAGTTCACCAAACTTTCTCATGGTTTCTACGTGATTGGATTCGGGTTTTACAGAAGCAGCTCCAAGACTACAACAAGCCGCTATAAGGGTAGCTGTTTTTTGTCTAATAATTTCGTAATACACCTCTTCTGTTATATCTAATTTCCGTGCTTTTTCAATTTGAAGAAGCTCCCCCTCACTCATTTCCCGAACGGCTATTGAAATAATCTTAAGGAGGTCGAAATCATTATTGTCAATAGACAATAACAATCCTTTAGATAATAGATAATCTCCTATTAAAACGGCTATTTTATTTTTCCAAAGTGCATTTACCGAAAAGAAACCTCTACGTCTGTTACTATCATCCACCACATCATCATGAACCAATGTTGCTGTATGAATTAATTCTATAACCGAAGCACCACGATATGTACGTTCGCTAACTTCGCCATTGGAAACCATTTTAGAAACCAAAAACACAAACATAGGGCGCATTTGCTTCCCTTTTCGATTTACAATATAATGGGTTATTCTATTAAGTAGCGCTACCTTACTAGACATTGATAATTGGAACTTTTGCTCAAAAAGCTCCATCTCGAAAGCTATAGGCTGTTTTATACGCTCTACTATTTTCACAGATTAAATTTAAGACTTCCCAAATATAAGTTTTAGAAACTAATTTCTACCCGATAATCGAGATTTAAATACAAAAGAGCTTATCTGGGAATCTAAACATTTATTCATATAAAAACTCCTATGATTACCCACTGACTGCTTACGATTTATTAGCCAATTGCCCACAGGCAGCATCAATATCCTTGCCTCGACTTCTTCTAACATTTACAACTATTCGGTTCCTTTCCAGAGTATTGATATAAAGCTCTAGAGCCTCATTAGATGCCTGCTGAAATGCCCCATCGTCTATAGGGTTATACTCTATAATATTTACTTTACATGGCACGTATTTACAGAACTGAACAAAAGCATCTATGTCTTTTTGCGTATCGTTTACTCCCTTCCAAACAACATATTCGTAGCTAATCTTACGCTTCGTTTTGGCATACCAATATTCTAAAGCTTCACGTAAATCGTTCAACGGAAAGGTTTCATTAAAAGGCATTATTGCTGTACGTACTTCATCGACAGCCGAATGTAATGAAACTGCCAAATTGAATTTAACCTCATCATCGGCCATTTTTTTTATCATTTTTGGTACTCCAGATGTAGATACCGTAATACGCTTAGGCGACATCCCCAAACCTTCGGACGATGTTATTTTATCAATTGCCTTCATTACATTATTGTAGTTCATGAGGGGCTCTCCCATGCCCATAAAAACAATGTTGCTTAATGGTCTGTTATAATAAAGCCTACTTTCCTTATCGATGGCTACTACTTGATCGTAAATTTCGTCGGGATTTAAATTGCGCATACGCTTTAACCTAGCAGTCGCACAAAACCTACAATCTAAACTGCATCCTACCTGACTTGACACACAGGCGGTTGTACGTGTTGGCGTTGGGATTAACACTGACTCAACAATTAATCCGTCATGCAATCGTACAGCATTCTTTACCGTGCCATCATTACTGCGTTGCATATTATCAACCTGTATATGGTTAATAACAAAATGCTCCTGCAACATATGACGCGTTTCTTTTGACAAGTTCGTCATATCCTCAAACGTATGCACCGATTTTTGCCAAAGCCATTCATATACTTGGTTTCCCCTAAAAGCTTTATCGCCTTGCTTCACAAAAAAATCCCGCAACTGTTCTTTAGTTAATGCCCGAATATCTTTTTTTTCTGTCGCCATAGATTTTGCAAAAATAGTGAAAGGTTTTTCGAAATATGGTATTTGATTAATGAATAATTGATTGCATGCTACTTTATATAATATGATCGGCACCCCTCTGGCACAAAAAGAAAAAAGCCTCTAAACAGAGGCTTTAATTATTTTGTTACGACCTAATTAAAGGATTAGCATAGCATCTCCATAACTGTAAAATTTATACTCTTCCTTTACGGCTTCTTCATAAGCTCTTTTAATAAAATCATGACCTGCGAAAGCAGACACCATCATTAACAAAGTTGATTTTGGCGTATGAAAATTGGTAATCATACAATTGGCAATACTAAAGTCGTAAGGAGGGAAGATAAACTTATTGGTCCATCCTTCAATTTCATTCAACATCCCGTTTGATGACACCGAACTTTCAATTGCTCTCATAGCTGTAGTCCCTACGGCACAAACACGCTTTTTATTTTGAATTCCCTTATTAACTATTTCTACTGCCTTTGGTCCAATTTTAAGTTCTTCACTATCCATTTTGTGCTTCGACAAATCTTCTACTTCAACTGGGTTGAAAGTACCAAGTCCAACATGCAATGTAACCTCAGCGAAATTAACACCTTTAATCTCTAGACGTTTTAACAAATGTTTGGAAAAGTGCAACCCTGCAGTAGGGGCAGCAACTGCACCTTCATTTTTGGCAAAAATAGTTTGGTAGCGTTCTTCATCTTCCGGTTCAACATCTCTCTTGATGTACTTTGGAAGCGGTGTTTCACCTAAATCTTTCAATTTTTTCCTAAACTCTGTATAAGAGCCATCATATAAAAAACGTAAGGTACGACCTCTTGAGGTTGTATTGTCTATAACCTCGGCTACTAATGTATCGTCATCACCAAAATATAACTTATTACCAATCCTTATTTTTCTAGCAGGATCTACCAAAACATCCCAAAGACGTTGCTCTTCATTTAACTCTCTTAACAAAAACACTTCTATTCTGGCACCTGTCTTTTCTTTATTACCGTATAATCTAGCTGGAAATACCTTAGTATTATTAAGTATCATTACATCGTCTTCATCAAAATACTCAATAAGATCTTTAAATAATTTGTGCTCGATAGTTTGCTTCTCTCTATTTAGAACCATTAAGCGGGATTCATCTCTGTGTTCTGACGGATATTCTGCTAATAAATTATCCGGTAAATTGAAGCCAAAGTTTGATAATTTCATCTGTTTATTTTTTATTGTTTTAGAGATCAGATGTAATTCGCATATTGATCATTTCCATTGTTATTGAAATATGATAATTATGCTCATTTCATAAATACGTGTTTACTTTTTTATAAGAAAGCGCAAATATACAATCTGCGACTATGCCTTGTCAAGTATTTGGGTGATTATTATTGTGTTATTTTAAAACCAATGGCTTCTAAATCATCCCAAAAGGTAGGATAAGACTTAGATACAACTTGGGCATCTTCAATAATTATGGGTACTTTAAGAGCCAAGGGAGCAAAAGCCATGGCCATTCTGTGATCGTTGTATGTTGCTATTGATATGTGTTCTTTTATATCTTTTGATGGCTCCAAGTATAATGAATTATCTGTTATGTTTACCTCCCCGCCAAGCTTTTCTATTTCTGTTTTTAAAGCTACCAACCTATCGGTTTCTTTAATCTTTAGGGTATGTAATCCTGTTAAATCGCAAGCTATTCCTAAAGCAAAACAGGTTACGGCTATGGTTTGGGCAATATCTGGCGCATTAACCAAATTAAAGGTCTTGGCCGTCTTATTTTCACTAACTTTTTTTAAGGTTATGGTGTTATCTCCAAATATTGTCTCCACTCCAAAATGTTTGTAAATTTCGACTAAAGCCGAATCGCCTTGTAAAGAGTCCGATTTATACGAAGACAAGGTTACCTGTGTGCCTAGATCACTTATAGCAACGATACTAAAGTAATAAGACGCAGAAGACCAATCGGATTCTACTACCTGTTTTTGAGAAATCGATGACTGCTTATTAGGCTTTACAGAAATAATATTACCTTCAAACTTCGTAGCTACTCCGATTTCTTTCAACAAACCTAAAGTCATTTTTATATAGGGCACAGAAGTTATATCGCCTTCTAGTGTTAACTCCAATCCATTTTCCAGTTTTGAAGCAATTAACAATAAGGCAGAAATATACTGACTACTAACATTGGCCTTTAAGGAAACCTTATGTTTTGTTAACTTTTTCCCTTTTATCTTTATGGGAGGAAAACCATCATTTTCGGTATATTGAATATCAGCTCCCAAATGCTGAAGTGCTTCTACCAAAATCTTAATGGGACGCTCTTTCATTCGTTTGGATCCGGTAAGCACTACTTCTCTACCTTCCTGAACAGCAAAGAAGGCTGTTAAAAATCGCATGGCTGTACCTGCATGATGTATATCTACTATATCGGAAGTTGATGCCAGCGCTTTGGTCATTAAATTACTGTCATCGGAGTTTGAAACATTATCAAGCTCTAACCCTGGGTAAAGCGCTTTTAACAATAATAATCGATTCGATTCGCTTTTAGATCCCGTTATTTGAACAACCGATTTTCTATCTATTTGTGATTTTTGAAGTGTTATAGTTTGCATGCTGTATTGTTTCTTTATTTAAAGAAGCTGCAAATTTACTTTAATTTTTCGTTATTATGGTGTCTATCGTGATCTCGTTTTGCTTTCTTGTCCATTCTTTTATCGAAAGCCTCTTGTAAATCTACTCCCGTTTGATTTGCTAAACACAAAACTACAAACAACACATCGGCTAATTCTTCTCCCAGATCCTTATCTTTATCACTTTCTTTTTCACTCTGCTCACCATAACGCCTGGCAATAATACGAGCTACCTCCCCTACTTCCTCTGTAAGCTGTGCCATATTGGTAAGCTCATTAAAATACCTGACGCCATGATTTTTAATCCAGTCATCTACTACTTTTTGCGCGTTTTTTATATCCATCTATACTTTTGTTAAAACTATTTGTTCGTTTTCTTTCTCTATGAGTTGTTTAAAATATTCTTTTAACGTTTCGTAATACATCGCTGAAATAATCGGTTGATTTATTGATGTTTCAATCACTAATTGCACTTTAGATTCATTGGCTGATATCACGTATTTAAAAGCCCCTAACCCATCTGGCAACATAAAAGCTCCTGATTCGGGAGCTGATTCAACTTTGTAGCCCTCTGGCAGGGTTATATTAATCATATATTTAGAACCCGAAGGATACCCAAAATCAATCGGGAATTCTCTCTTTTCTAATTTAAAAGGATTCTCCTTAGTTCTTAAAAAGAATAAAGGGGAAAAATAAATTTTATCTCCTACGATATCTGCTTGACTTTCTTTTACAAATTTATAGGATTCCATGACTGGTTTCCCCAAATCTACGGCATTAGACACCTTAAAATCTGAAACTTCCAGGCCATTATACTTATTCTCTAATTTCTCTAAAAAGTCTGCCTCATTTGCTTTGTTGTATTTTTCTCTATAAGATAATGCATTGTGGCTTGTTTTCACACTTCTACATGCTCCTTCAATAGTTCCGTTTTTATCTAAATTAGCCATCATCGAAATAGTTTGTGACGAATTCTCCTTCGGATATAAACTAACTAAAGCTGAACTACCCTGCTTTCTAATAATCCTACCTTCCCAATTGAGTGTTCTGTATGGTAAAACATTTGGTATTCCGTATTCACAAGTTGCATCCAACAGAACAGTTCCGTCTAAAATTTCAACACAAGAGATCACATAATTATACCCCTCTCTTGTTGGGAATAAAGGAACACCGTTAGTCCTAGTACTTACTAAAACTGGGTTAGCATTAAGTCCTGCATGGCGCAACATGGAGGTTAACATTAAATTAATTTCAGCTACATTTCCCGTTTGCTCTTTATAGGCTTTTCTTACCCCATCATTACAATACTTTCCATAATAGCCATTCCATTTAACCCTAGACTTCACAAAATTATAAATAAGTGCTATTCGCTTCATTGGGTCTGACACGGCGCCTACTAATGCATCAATATCGTCTTCATAATACCCCGATTTATTTAATTCTGTTCCAAAGTTTGGACTTTCATAAATGGTCTTTACTACATCTTCCCATGTTGTAGAATAAAATTTCATAGGGCTATTAGGAAACTTAGTGTATGACAGTTCGTATTTTACAGAAGCCCTGTAATTATTAATATTATTAACATAAGGCTCTTCCTTTAATGCTGGGATATTTGTTAGTTCATAATACGAACAATTTTTATCAAATTCTATCTCAGAAGAACTAATATTGGTAGTTTGTCCCAAATTCCTATCCTTATTAGTAAGCCTAATCCTGTCTCGTTTTCTTTCCGTTTTTGGAATTACTGGCAAGTAACCTTTTGCATTAACCTTAAAGTTAAAGTATTCAGGAGCTTCGAATTTAGCTTCCAATTTTTTAACCGGGATATCGTGCTGAAAAACAAATTCATCTACATTTGAATAAAAAGGAGATGTAATTCGGTACTTGTACTCTATGACTGCGCCTTCCTTAATATTTGGCATCGTAAATTTGGTTTCATCCCAATACTTAGATCGTTCTTCTTCAAAAATACCATCTTTTTTAAGTTTAGTCTCTTCTATTTTACCATCAACAAAATTATAAGTATATGCTTTAATACTAGTTACTTTTTCTTTATTGGAATTACTTTTATATAGACCTATTGGTTTTGTAGCATATTGAAACCCTTCTTGCGTATATATTTTTATACGTTCTTGAACTTCGGTTATCAATTGAAAGCCTTCACTATCGCTGTACTCAAAAAAAGTATTCCTGTTTTTATACAAATAAGCAGCATTGGCTGACGAATCCAAAGGATGAAACTTTTCTTCTATTTCTTCCTTTGATACTTTTCCAAAATCGTAATTCTGTGCAATCGATGTTAAGCTAAAGAGCAAAACAGTTAAAAAGGCTATCTGTTTCATACGTTTAAATTTCAGTAATTATTTAATAGTAAATTAATTATAAAATTGAGAACGTATGCAATCGCTACGCTCTCACATTAAAAATTTTAAACATTCCCTTTTGTGAAAAAATGCTTAAAATTTATTAATGTTCGTTTCATATGTTTACTTTATTTGTTTTTAATTGGTCAGATGCAATTCGCAACAATCATCTCAGTGGGTATCAAGATTTTTTATGGCTCATTTCATGGTTTATGTTTATTGTTTTATTTCAAAGACTTCTAACTTCCATATAAACATTTCTTGATATGGCGAAATTGGTCAAGGATATATTATTTATTTTTAGTTTTGATTAATGCTATTTTTGAATTATCCTGTTTTGCGACTTCTTTATAAAAGTTTCTAAAACTATCGTAATCTTCTTTAGGAAACGCACCATCGCTTACAACAAATTGTCTTTTGTACAATAATGTGCTATCATCTACAACTTCAATTTCTGTTTTATGGCTACCAAACTTAGTCTCAATTATTTTGTTCTTTGGCAGGGATTCAACCTTATAACCTTGTGGCAACTTAATTTCCACTTTATCAACATCTTTAAAGCCCCTAAGAATTTTAAGTGGCCATTTCCTGTCCCTGTAACGGTCTGGTACGTGCGTATTTCTGTTTAAGGCATTTATGGTAACAAGCATTCTATCTCCGATTACTTTTGCATAATTGGACGTGTTAAAACCAATCGTTTCAACAAACACAACATTGTTTTTGTCATTTTCAATGTTCATTTTATCAATGGCTAACCCATTTATATACTTCCAGCGCTTTTTATAATGAACATCTAAGTCTCTTTCGGTTTCGGTTTCCAGCCAATATTTATCATCATACTGTATGCCCTTAGATCTAATACTTACAGTAGCTTCTATACCCCCTTCATTGGTAATACTATAACTCGCGTTTAAAACTTGCGTGCTCTCTTCGGTCGTGTACTTTTTGGTGTGAACTATCTTCCCGCCTTCTGGTGTTATTACCAATACATCCCTGTCGTCTGTAAAATCTCCAATAAACCCGAATGGTAATTTTTGACTCGTACATTCTAACCAAATATCTTCCTGATCTTCGACTGGGATATTGAGAATCACATGGTTTCCTTGTACTGAAGCAAAGTTGTTTTCTATATTTCTCTGACCACTTCCAGCATATACGACAGCATAATTAGAATTAAGTCCAGCTGCCTTTAACAAAGACATGGTATAGTTTGTTAACCCTTTACAATCTCCATAACCTAACTTATCTACTTCAGAGGCGTTAAAAGGCTTCCACCCGCCAATTCCTACCTGAACACTTATGTAACGCACTTTATCTTGAACGTATTTGTAAATTTTTTTAGCCTTATCAATATCCGTTTTTTCATCTTTAACCAAATCCTTAACCATATTAATGGTACTTTCGGGTAAATCGTGGGTGTCTTTTATTAAATCATGATACATCCATTTTCCAAAATCGTTCCAGTCCTCAACAGTAGTTTGCACTCCTTCCAAAGCAAACTGTTGGGAAGCAAATAACACTTTTGGCATGGTATCGCTAAACAAAGGGCTATAATCTTCTGGTCTGGTAGCTTCAATATTTTTTGCCTTATAAAAAACCTTACCTGATAATTCTTCCTTTTCTATATTAATTCCTTCAAGATTTCTTTCCTTCTTTCTAATGGTTAAACCTTCAGCATAAACAAGGGAATAAGAACTGTTTTCTACACTAACAAAATAATCATTTAAGGGCATAAACGGCCTTATAAATGCTGTATTATTAGTATGTATCTCGTATGTAAACTCAATAGTATATGGATAACTAATGGGTGTGTATTCTAAATATTTAACCCTGGAGTCTGAATACAAAGTACCGCCGTCAACCGCACTAACATCCTTAAATTCGTTCTTTTTTATTTTTTTTATTTGATTACCCAGATGGTTAAAGACCAAAACCTCTAATGTTTTAATCTTTACATTGTTATCGTAATGCACATAGGCATCAACAGCTGCATCTCCTTCTTTATTTAATACGGTCACAATGCGTTTCTCTGTAATCACCATTTCATCTGATGACTTCAATAAAACATTTGTTTCGCAAGATCTGACAACCGCATTGGCATACTGTTTTAAATTATCGGGAATTAAAAAACTATTGTATAATTTCCCTTGGGAAGAGGCCATTAAAGTTGTGAAGAAAAAAACAACTTTAATACTATTCTTAATGCTCATAAACTATTTGGTTAGATGCAAAAACAACGCTTTGCAAAAGATTTAATTAACTTAAGGTTTAAACTCCTTATCTTTCTTAGGGCGTATTAAAAATCTTATACCAAATATAATAAAACACGGCATAAAAACGTACTTAAATTCGCTAAAAATTACCCTAAGTCCCCATTCTGAAAAAAAGCGTTTCACACCTAAAGGCGACACCCTTATTGTTCTAAGTGGAAAGAAAAAACGATTATCATTGAAAGGAATAAAAAAACCGACGCCTTTACCTCCAGTGGTCATGGCATCTAGAATTCCATGTGATAGCGTCGTCAAAAAAATAACCAAAAACCAGATAAGTTTATGCTTCTTTCCGAATATTAGCATTAAAACAAGTGCCCATATCAGCGCAAAGACAATTGAATGGGTAAAACCACGATGCCCCATAGGATGCATATACGGCACCCCCAATTTAAATCCGATAACATCCAGATCCGGAAGCATGGCTGAAATGATCGCGGCTACCAATAACCACTTTGTATTTTGGTTATCGATAAGTTTTGTTATGGTATACCCAACAATGCTGTGCCCAAAAACGGAAGCCATTTTATTCTTTGTTTTTAGAATCGACTATAATAGTAACCGGACCATCGTTCACCAATGCCAATTTCATATCGGCACCAAATATGCCCGTTTGCACTTTCTTACCTAAATCAATTTCTAATTGACTTATAAAACTTTCGTACAAAGGAATGGCTATATCTGGCTTTGCCGCTCTAATATAACTAGGCCTGTTTCCTTTTTTGGTAGATGCGTGTAGCGTAAACTGACTAACAACAACAACTTCGCCATCAACATCCAATATAGAATCATTCATCACACCGTTATCATCATTAAAAATACGCATGTTGACTATTTTTTTAGTCAACCAATTAATATCTTCTTTTGTGTCATCATTAACAATCCCTAAAAGAACCATTATTCCGTTACCAATTGAAGCTACTATTTCTCCATCTATGGTTACACTGGATTTTAAAACGCGCTGTAATACTACTTTCATTTTTTATTCTTATGTCCCAGAATTAATCATCATTAATGCAACTACAGTTCGCTTTTAGGTATTATTTTATAACGAATACCTTCATAAGGGTTTTTGTTGCCCGCCTCATACAAAACAAGGATATTTCCATTTTGCGTTGCTGTTAAATCCGAATACGCTGCATGCGACTCATAAATAACGATCTTGCGACTCCAATTTAACCCTTCATCATAACTTACAGAGAGCACCATATTTGTTCTTGTATCTGGATCTGCAGGATTGGTAAATAACAGTATATTTTTATTATCTTTTTTAACCGACAATAGTGCTCCCTGACATCTGGGCTCCGGCAATTTTTCATCGAATACTTGATCAGTCCATGTATTACCACCATCTTTACTATATGCTACTTGTCGGGCTTTAATAGTGTCTCTTTTATAGTTGCGCATGTTTAGCATTAAATCACCATTTGACAATTCTGCCACAGTACATTCATTAACTTGATCCCTGGGGGTTTTCCCTCCTAATTTCCATGTAACACCGTGATCGTCAGAATAAATAACATGGGAATAATAGCGTTTAGATTCTTTTTCGATATGATCGCAGGGAATCACTAACCTACCTTTATGAGGTCCGTTTCTTAATTGGATACCGTGAACGGGACCTGTGGCATACCATGTCCAATCATCTTGTTTAACATACGCTGTGATATCTTTAGGATGAGACCAGGTCTTTCCTTCGTCTGTGGATGTTAATTGAAATACTAATCTACTATCTATACTTGTACCATTGATGATTTCAGATTCATGATCTTTGCCATTGTTCCATGTAGCCAACAAATGAATTTGTCCAGTCTCGACATCTACAACAGGTGCTGGGTTTCCGCATACGTTGTCCCCATTATCCCAAACTACTTTTAGATCACTCCATGTAACACCATTATCAACCGATTGTTTCATAACCAAATCAATATCCCCCGTGTCGGAACATCCAGATTTCCTAGCTTCGCAAAAGGCTAAAATAGTCCCACTATTGGTTGTTACAAGTGCTGGAATTCTAAAACAAGCGTATCCTTCTTCTCCTTGTTTAAACAAGATATTGGATTCACTTACCTCATTAGGCTTGTTTTCTGATCGATTATCTAAACCCAAGTATTGTTGTTTCAAGGACATAACACCTAACAAAAAAATTGAAACAACTAACAGACTATCCTTCATCTAATTAATATTTAGGTTACTAAAATTCAATAAATTTCACACACCATCCCGCTCCCAGTTATCTGTACGATAATGTTCTTCATCTCCCTCTATAATTTGTATATAGCTACGGTAACGGGAATATGCTATCTCTCCTTTATCCAATGCTTCCTTTACTGCACAACGGGGTTCTTGAATATGCAAACAGTTATTGAATTTACAATCTTGCTTTAACGCAAAAAATTCCGGAAAATAATCCCCCACTTCCTCTTTGTCCATATCCACTACTCCAAACCCCTTTATACCTGGCGTATCTATAATTTTAGCTCCAAATTCCAAATCGAACATTTCTGCAAACGTAGTGGTATGCTGTCCCTGCATATGTTGTACGGAGATTTCTTTTGTCTTAATATTTAAATTAGGCTCGATAGCATTTACGAGTGTTGATTTACCAACGCCCGAATGCCCAGAAAACATACTCACCTTGCCTTTCATTAACTTTTTAACCTTATCGATATTCTTTCCTGTTGCTGCTGAAATACCAATACATTCGTACCCTATCTTTCTATACACATGAGCTAGGTATTTTACTTCCAAAAGTGTTTCTTCGTCGTAGGTATCGACTTTATTAAACAGTAAAATAGTATTAACAGAATAAGCATTGGCGGTTACTAAAAACCGATCTATAAAACTGGTTAAGGTTGGTGGGTTATTGATAGTAATCATTAAAAACACCTGATCGATATTGGCCGATATAATATGTGTTTGCTTAGAAAGGTTAACCGATTTTCGAACAATGTAATTTGTCCTATCATGAATCTTATGGATAACTCCTGACACTTGATTATTATGGGTCTCCAAAGTAAAGTCCACAAGATCCCCAACAGCAATGGGGTTGGTGCTTTTAATACCTTTAATACGAAATTTTCCTTTTATACGGCATTCGTACGTGTCCCCAAATTCTGTTTTTACAGTATACCAGCTGCCTGTAGATTTATATACGCGTCCTGTCATATTTTTTCAAAAGTAACTTAAATTAATCTTTTTTTACGTAAGAATATATTTATATTCGCCATTTAATTTTACAAACAATCTACATCATGAAAAAATTATTAACCGTATTAAGTATTTCGTTAATTTCCTTTATCCAATCGAACGCTCAGGTAGAGTACAAAATCGTTACCAGTGTAGAATCCATTGTTCCCAATGGCTTAGGACGGTCCAGGATGATTAGCGCCAACGACACAAAGGACTATAAAGAATTCACAACAACACAAACAGAAGATGACAATACACGAAACAAATCCAAACGTGATGAAATAAGAGTTAAGGGATTTGATGAAACAAAATTATTAAACTTTTACAACCTTGGTGGAATCCGTTTTCAAAATATTGCCGCAAACGATGCTATCATTACTTCAAAAATCAATACTATGATTGAAGAAGGGTGGGAATTAGCTTTTGTTACCAGTGCTGTAGAAAGTGAAGGAGGAAAAGGAGACGGAAAAGGAATTTTTATTACGCGCTATATTTTTAAGAGAAATAAATAACAGTGCAGTGCTATTCAATTGAAAAGGCAAAGCCCCGCAAATGCGGGGCTTTGCCTTTGTTAACCCAAGAACTTTTAACTATTAATTATCTTTTCTTGATGGTTTATAGATTCTTGGTGGATCGCCTTAAACATTTTAAGAATAAATTCTTCACTTAATCCGTGTTGCTCGCCTTCCAAAACCATTTTACCCAAAATCTCATTCCATCGCTTAGACTGTAAAACGGCTACATTTTTTTGCTTCTTAAGCTCACCAATACCATCGGCAGCTTCCATGCGCTTGCCAAGTAACTCAATAATCTGGTTGTCAACCACATCGATCTGAGCTCTTAAATTATCAAGTGACTTATTGTATTCTGCCTCAGAATCAGTTTCTTTTCTAATCTTTAAATCCTTCATGATCTGAACTAAGGTTGAGGGCGTTACCTGTTGGGCCGCATCACTCCAAGCATTATCTGGATCGTAATGTGTTTCGATCATTAAACCATCAAAGTTCAAATCCAACGCTTCCTGAGACACATCAAAGATCATATCTCTCTTACCTGTAATATGAGATGGGTCATTAATTAATGGGATATCTGGAAACTTATTTTGAAACTCAATAGCTAATTGCCACTCTGGAATATTACGGTACTTTGTTTTTTGATAGGTAGAAAACCCTCTATGGATAGCTCCTATATTTTTAACGCCCGAATTATATATTCTTTCAATACCTCCTAACCACAAAGCTAAATCGGGATTTACAGGGTTTTTTATTAGCACAGGCTTATCCGTTCCTTCCAAAGCATCTGCTATCTCCTGCATGATAAATGGGCTTACTGTAGAACGCGCTCCAATCCAAAGTAAATCGATATCATGTTCTAAAGCTAATTTTACATGAGCTGCATTGGCTACCTCGGTACAAACTTTCATACCTGTTTCTTCTTTAACTTTTTGCAACCATTTAAGCCCTAACGCCCCAACACCTTCAAACATACCTGGTCGCGTTCTTGGCTTCCATATACCTGCTCTAAAGTAGTTAACATCGGTATCTTTAAGTTCATGTGCTATTTTCAGCACTTGCTCTTCTGTTTCTGCACTACATGGACCTGCTATTACTAAGGGATGATCTAAATTTAGCTCATCCAACCAGGTTCTCATTTCTTTTTTGTTTTCCATAATTTTAATACTTAACTAATTCCTTCTAAAATGTCCTTTATATGATTGGTATTTTTCATCTCATCAAAAACAGCTTCAAAATCGTCAGATTCCATAAGCTTTTTAAAATGAGTGAGATTATTAATGTACTCCTCTAAAGTTTCTATAACGTTTGTTTTATTTTGTCTAAAAATTGGTGTCCACATTTCGGGCGAACTTTTTGCCAACCGAACTGTTGATGCAAATCCACTACCTGCCATATCAAAAATATCCCGTTCATTCTTCTCCTTTTCTATAACGGTTTTACCCAACATAAATGAACTAATATGTGATAAATGCGACACATAAGCTATGTGCTTGTCATGCGCTTCTGGATTCATATACCGAATACGCATGCCCATAAATTTAAATAACTCCAACGCTTTTTCCTGAAGCTTGAATGTTGTTTTTTCAACTTCACAAATGATATTAGTCTTTCCCACAAACAAATTACTGATTGCTGCAGAAGGCCCCGAATATTCGGTTCCCGCTATGGGGTGCATGGCCAAAAAATTTCGACGCTTGGGATGGTTTTCAACAGCTTTACATATATCCAATTTGGTAGATCCTGCATCTATAACCAAAGCAGAATCTGACACCTTATCCAAAACCGTAGGCAACAACTTTACCGTAGCATCTACTGGAATAGCCAAGATGACCAAATCTGCATAGGCAATATCATCCAAAGTCGCTTTTTTATCTATTAAGTTTAAAGACAGAGCTTCTTCCAATGTAGCATCTTTTCTACTAATACCATGAATTACCACTTCTGGGTCATTTCTTTTGATATCTATAGCAAGACTACCACCTATTAAACCAATTCCTATTATGTATATATTTTTCATAGTTTTTGCTTCTTAAATCATCTGCAAAAAATAAATCTACTAGTGTTCTATTTTGTTCATTGATTCTCCTTTCACTCTCGCTATGGCTTCTTCTAAACTTTCTTCTGATGCACATAAAGAAAAACGGATATAGCCTTCACCTTGACTCCCAAAAATAGTTCCGGGTGTAATAAATATATGTTGTTCCTTAAGAGCTTTATCAATAAATTCTTCTGCCTTTAGCCCAGAGGGCAACTTTGCCCACACAAACAAACCGGTTGCATTTTTATCGTATGTACACTGCAACGCATCAGCCAGTTGCCACACTAAATTACGGCGCTTTTTATATACACTATTAAGTGTACTATACCACATTTTTGAACATTTTAAAGCTTCAATTGCTCCTTTTTGGATACCGTAAAACATACCGGAGTCCATATTACTTTTAACTTTCAGAACATTACTTATATGCTCACTGTCTCCAACAACCATACCTACTCGCCATCCTGCCATATTAAAGGTTTTGCTTAACGAATTAAGCTCTAAGCAAACAGATTTTGCACCTTCTACACTTAATATACTTTTAGGGTTGTCGTTAAGCACAAAACTATAAGGGTTGTCGTTTACTATTAAAATATGATGACGCTTAGCAAAGGCAACCAAATCTTCAAACAAACTTTCTGTGGGCTGCGCCCCGGTAGGCATATGCGGATAATTTAACCACATTAACTTTACCTTGCTCAAGTCTTGTTTTTCTAAGCTCTCCAAATCGGGCAACCAATTATTGTCTTCACTCAATTCATAAAAAACAGGTGTGGCACCTAGCAATCTTGTAACCGATTGGTAAGTTGGGTATCCCGGATTAGGAATTAGTACGGCATCGCCTTCATTAAGATATGCCATCGATATGTGCATAATCCCTTCCTTACTCCCCATAAGAGGCAATACTTCTACCGAAGGGCTTAAATACACCCCAAATTGTTCTTTATAAAACCCTGCAATAGCTTCCCTTAACTCCGGAAGCCCTTGATAACTTTGATATTTGTGCGCGTTAGAATCCAACAGCCCCTTGGTCAATGCATCTACAACTTTTTGTGGTGGTTGCATATCGGGACTACCAATGCCTAAGTTAATTACAGGCTTACCACTTGCTATAAGTAAGTTTACCTCTCTTAATTTTTTAGAGAAGTAATATTCTTCAACCGTATGCAATCTCTTTGCAACCTCAATCATAATTTTGCGTTTTTATATTCTCCCAAAATCTTAAATCCCTGCCCCATGATATCTATAATAGTTTTAGCCTTTTTAAAGTTGTCATACGACTCGAAAGTAACATCTACAAAAAAGGCATACTTCCAAGGTGTTTCAATAATTGGCAACGATTGTATTTTTGTTAAGTTAAGTTTACAATCACTCATAACATTTAAAATGGCTGCTAAACTCCCTCGCTTATGTTCGGTTTCAAACTTTACAGATGCCTTGTTAATTTCATTTTCCGGCACCTCGGAGTTTACGCGCTTTACAATGGCAAACCGCGTTTCATTATGTGTTATGGTTTGAATACTATGGGCCAAAATATCCAATCCAAATATACTGGCAGCCATATCGCTGGCAATCGCACCAACACCTTTTAGCTGTCCCTCATGAATACGTTGCGCTACTTCGGCCGTATCTTTATCTTCTACCAATTTAATATGCGGATAAAACTTAAAGAACTCCTTACACTGTAATAAAGCCATAGGATGCGAATACACCTCTTTTATATCCTCTATACTTTGATTTGGTAACACCATCAAGTTATGCTGTATATCTAGGTAATGTTCCCCTACTACATGTAAATTATACTTATCTATAAGTGCATAATTTGGAATGATAGATCCAGCAATAGAATTCTCTAAGGCCATAATGGCGGCATCACATTCTTTAGTTATCAAAGCATCAACAACCCTATCGAACGTTAAACATTCAACAACATCGACCGGCTTGTTAAAAAATTGCTGCGATACAATATGATGAAAAGAACCTTTTACACCCTGTATAGCTACCGTTTTGATCATATTACAAAAAAAAGTCCCGATTTTCATCGAGACTCATATTAAAATTTATTGTTATAAATTATACATACAACGCCTCGGTTCCTTTGCTAAAAAAGAAATAAAACCAGTTGTTAAAATATGTATAATATACTCTTGTTGTCATAATTACGCAGCTAAAGTAATTAATATTTTTAGAAATCAAAATAGTATAAAACCTTTTTTACGTATTTATTAAAAATTTTAAAGATTAACCAATAAAACCAACTTTACATTATATAATCATTATTTTTGAACAAATAATTTCAAATATGTCTATTGAAGTAGAAGGGATCTCAAAGCTTTACGGAAACCAAAAAGCACTAAATAATGTTTCATTTAAAATTGAAAAACCAGAAATAGTTGGTTTTTTAGGTCCCAACGGTGCGGGAAAATCGACTATGATGAAAATATTAACCACCTACATTAATGCAAGTAAGGGCATCGCAAAAGTTAATAATCACGATATAAATGACCAAAGTCATAACGTACAGCGAAGTGTTGGTTATTTACCTGAACATAATCCCCTATACCTAGACATGTATGTGAAAGAATATCTGACTTTTAATGCCAACATATACAAGGTAGACAAACAGCGCATCAATGAAGTAGTTGAACTTACAGGATTGACTCCAGAAATTCATAAAAAAATAGGCCAACTCTCAAAGGGCTATCGGCAACGCGTAGGCTTAGCCAATGCCTTACTACACGACCCCGACGTTTTGATTCTAGACGAACCCACAACCGGCTTAGACCCCAACCAATTGGTAGACATCCGTTCGCTAATAAAAACAATAGGCAAGACAAAAACGGTATTTCTTTCTACCCACATTATGCAAGAAGTTGAAGCCATGTGCGATCGGGTAATTATTATTAATAACGGAGAAATTGTTGCCGATAAAAAATTAAATGAAATACAAGAAGGAGACACTCAAATCGTTGTTGTAGAATTTGATTACCGCGTAGAGGATGCCTTCTTACTAAAACTACCAAAAGTAAAGAGTGTAACAAATACTCATGGTTTTGTTTATGAGATCACATTTGAAACCACACAGGATATGCGTTCCCATGTGTTTGATTTTGCCTACGACAATCAATTGAAGATCTTGCAACTCAACCAAAAGAATACCAGTTTGGAAGCCTTGTTCAGAGATTTAACCGCTTAGCATACTTTTCTTTAAATCCTACTCGTTTTAGACTCCTGCTGATTTTAAGAAGAAGTATGACAAATATCATCTTTACCAAACTATTAAGGTGCTAATTTTGCCCTATCATATTATTTCGATAATTGATATATAAGGTATGAACAAAAGCGCAACTCATTACCAAAAACATCTGGTAAAAAGTTATCTTTAAACAAAAACACTAAGATGAGCAAAGGAATTTATGTAGCTACCATCGAGCCGAATAGCGGTAAATCTGTTATAGTACTCGGCTTAATGCGAATGCTTTTAGGAAAGACAGCTACAGTAGGTTATTTTAGACCAATTATAGAAGACGTTGAAACCGATGAAATGGATAATCACATAAACACAGTGATTTCCCATTTCGAAATTGATCTTAATTACAAAAAAACATTTGCTTTTACCAGAAGCCAAGTTCTTGATCTATACAACCAAGGAAGATCTGGAGATGTGATTGACGAAATCATTAAAAAATATAAACATCTTGAAGAACGTTTTGATTTTGTTCTTGTAGAAGGTACCGATTTCTCACATGAAAATTCTAGTTTAGAGCTAGACATAAACATATTAATTTCCAAAAACCTAGGTATTCCCGCTATTATTGTATCTCAGGGTGACGGAAAAAATTCAAAAGAAATTGTAGATAGCATTCAACTGGCCTACGACACATTCAAAGAAGAAGTCGACGTACTCTCTATTATGGCCAATAAGATTGCTCCTGAAGAAATTGACACTTTAAAAAAATCGTTAAAAAGCCGTATTAACGACAACACAGACATAAGTGTTATTCCCAAAATACAAAGCTTGCTCAATCCAACAATAAAAGAAATTGTAAAATCTTTAGACGGTAAGATTCTTTTTGGAAAAGACCTCCTAAACAACCAAGTAGAGAGTTTTAGTGTGGGCGCCATGCAATTACGCAATTATTTAACACACTTAAAAGACAACGCTCTGGTAATTACCCCAGGAGATAGGGCAGATATTATCCTAGGCGCACTACAAGCGAATATCTCTAAAAATTACCCTAAAATATCTGGTATCATACTTACTGGCGGGCTAATTCCCGAACAACCCATTTTAAAACTAATAGAAGGGCTCTCAAGTGTCGTTCCCATTATTAGTGTTTACGGAGGCACTTTCTTGGTCACCAATACAATTGGAAGTATTAAATCCCGAATTTATGCTGAAAACATTGAAAAAATTACAGCTTCCATTTCTACATTCGAAAAACATGTTAATACCGATAAATTAGCTAATGACCTTATCACTTTCCAATCGGACATCTTTACTCCAAGAATGTTTCAATACAATCTGTTACAACGTGCGCTAAAAAACAAAAAACACATTGTTTTACCTGAAGGCTACGATGAACGAATTTTACGTGCCACAGCTCGTCTGGTTGAAGCCCAGGTTGTTGATTTAACGCTAATTGGTGAAAAGGACAAAATACAGGAACGTATCGAAAAGTTTGATATTTCATTAGACATGGAAACTATAAACATCGTTTCTCCTACCAAATCAGTTCATTTTGAGGACTATGTCAACACCTTATACGAACTCAGAAAACACAAGGATGTAACCTTACAAATGGCTAGGGATATGATGACCGATGTATCCTATTTTGGAACCATGATGATCTATAAAGGTCATGCGGACGGTATGGTATCTGGAGCCGTTCATACAACACAACATACCTTACGCCCTGCTCTGCAGTTTATAAAAACCAAGCCTGGCGTAAACATCGTATCATCTATATTCTTTATGTGCTTGGGAGATCGCATATCCGTTTTTGGCGATTGTGCCATTAACCCGAATCCAAATGCAGAACAGCTAGCCGAAATAGCTATCTCATCGGCGCAAACGGCTGAGAACTTTGGTATTGAACCTAAAGTCGCTATGTTGTCCTATTCATCAGGTGCATCAGGAAAAGGCATTGACGTTGAAAAGGTAAGAGATGCCACTGAGATTGTTAAACAACAATCTCCCAATTTAAAAATTGAAGGTCCCATACAATATGATGCTGCTGTAGATATGCGCATTGGAAAAAGCAAACTCCCCGATTCGGATGTTGCTGGTCGTGCCAGTGTATTGATCTTCCCAGATCTAAATACAGGCAACAACACCTATAAAGCAGTACAACGTGAAACTGGTGCTTTAGCCATAGGCCCTGTATTACAAGGTCTCAACAAACCTGTTAATGATTTGAGCCGTGGTTGTACCGCCGATGATATTTATAGTACCGTTATTATTACCGCCATACAGGCACAAGAATTTTAAATTATGCAAGTACTCGTATTAAACTCCGGTAGTTCCTCTATAAAATTTCAATTATTTTCAATGCCTGAGGCCAGCATTTTGTGTTCTGGTCTTATAGAACGCATTGGTTTTGAAGATGCCCTATTCAACTTTAAAACAAACGGTAAAACCATTACGCTTGAAACACCCATTTTAAACCACAAAGACGGTTTAAAGCTTTTGGCCGAGCATCTTTTAAATAAGGACATAGGCATTATAAAAACTTCTGATGACATCAGCATAGTTGGGCACCGGGTCGTGCACGGAGGCAAACACTTTAGTGAAACCACAGAAATAACAGAAACCGTAAAAGAAAAGATCAGACGGTTATCTTCCTTGGCGCCTTTACACAACCCCGCCAACTTACAGGGTATTGAAGTCGCCGAAGACATCTTTCCCAATGCAAAACAAATAGCTGTATTTGATACGGCCTTCCACCAATCCATACCAGAGTACGCCTATAAGTATGCTATCCCGAGTAAATTTTCCGATGAATATAACATTCGGGTCTATGGTTTTCATGGAACCAGTCATAAATATGTTTCCGAAAAAGCCATTGATTATCTAGGCAAAAAAGAGTCTAAAATTGTAACCATTCACTTAGGCAATGGATGTAGTATGACAGCGGTAAAAAACGGCAAAAGCATTGACCATTCATTAGGTTTTTCGCCAAATACTGGTCTTATTATGGGAACGCGATCCGGTGATATTGACTCCTCAATTATCTTTTATCTGGCCAAAAAACTAAATTTTAGCTTAGATGAAATTAACACCTTACTTCAAAAAGAAAGTGGCATGTTGGGGCTTACAGGTTTTAGCGACCTGAGGGATATAGAAGAGGAAGCTGCCAAAGGTAATAAATCCTGTGAGCTCGCTTTACAAATGAATGCTTATCGTATAAAAAAATATATTGGTAGCTATGCGGCTATATTAAACGGGCTGGATGCTATAGTCTTTACAGCGGGTATTGGTGAAAACTCACAACTGATGCGCCGGTTAGTATGCGAAGATCTTGATTTCCTCGGAATAGCAATTGATACTCAGAAAAACGAAATAAAATCCCAAGAGATACGATCTATCGGCCAAAAGGATGCTAATGTGGAAATTTTAGTCATTCCTACCAACGAAGAATTGGAAATAGCTAAACAGGCTATGGGTTTGTATCAGGATAAGCCTATTTGCTAATTTTTAGGTCTTTTAAAGTATTCTTGTCAGGTCGATTGCTGTCGAGGTCATAAAGAGGACTATTTAAAAATCAAACGTCCTTTATAGAGTTCTACCACATCTATAACATTAGGTTTAGTGTGAGCTATTACATTACCCGCTCCTGATATTTTTCCTTTTATTGATTGCTGTGGATTTACTATCATATCATTAGAACCTCTATTCCACAATGTGACATTTTGAGCTTCTAAATTTTGCCCTTCAAAACGTGAAGTTCCTGCCGCAAACGTAATGTGCAAATCATTGGTTTTCCCCGAGATAAAACAATTGGAAAGGTTGTTAAAAACAACTTTAAACGTCTCATTATCTATTTGCAACTTAACATTGGCATTAGTAAACGTATTGGGAGCACCAAAATCCTCAGACAGAATGGTTAAACTTGGATACGTAAGCACACCTTCAGAACTTATATCGTATTGTGTAGAGCTTCGTATTTCAGTAATATTAGGAGCCGTAATATACACTTTGGTAACACCGTATTCCCGAACATAATTACAGGTATTATTATCGGTTAATATCAATTTGCCTTCTACGACCACGGCTTCTACATCATTAATCAGGTTTTTTCCGGTCTCAACAACAACTTTTTGTTCGGTACCATCTTTCACAATAAGTTCGATATCCCTATTCACTAAAACCTTATCAAAATTAGCCACATCAACAGTTTGCTGAATGATGGCTCCTGTTTTTTGAAAACAGTCATTAGCATTTTCATTGTCGCAAGCGAGTGTTAAAAGCAGAATTAACCCATAAAATATTTTTCTCATTGTTTTCTTGTCATTCTGCGCTACGACGCAGAATCCATTATAATGACCAATCATAAGACAAATCTTCCCAATTTTTATTATCTTTTTCAATTAAATCTATTTTCCATGATCTATTCCAATTCTTAAATTGCTTTTCTCTTTTTATTGCATCATTTACATATTGAAACTGCTCAAAATACACTAATTTTTTTAAGCCATATCTTTTAGAGAACCCTTCAATTATTTCATTCTTATGTTCAAACATCCTTTCTTTCTAAATCATTGGTCATTCCAATATATAATGTTCCATTTTTCTTGTTAGTTAAAAAATACACATAAAATTGATAATAATTCCCTTTCATCTGTTAATTTTTTATTGTTCTTTAGTGATCAAATGCGATGCCTAAATTATCATGTACTCACGTGTTTTTATTTTGAAAATAGGAGTTCGTGAATCTTCGATTTCGGTTGGGTTTACAACTTTTTGTTAATGGGTATTTCATAATTTACTATAGATTCTGCGTCGTAGCGCAGAATGACAAAACTTATTTACAACCTGATCCCAACACCTAATTCAACCGCCTCAGCTTTGGCACCGTGTGATTTTAAGGTTAATGCCCCAAACCACTTTTTACTAAAATAGCGTTTTAACCCTATTCTTATATAAGCACGTCCCTCAAAATCAAAAGGGTAATACACATAATAGCCTAATTGCGTTACCAATGACGTTCTATTTACAAACAATTCATGACCTGCAAATACGCCAACGCGCTTATGGTCTTCGTCTCCAGAGACATTATCTTCTGGAAATGCAACAGATTTGTAATGAATCAACTCTTTTAAAAAATTGGAAAAGAAAACATCTGTTCCCAGCTGAATGGCACTTTTTCTGTTAATACGCTTATCTGCATATACAGAAACCACATAAAACGGGAATTGTCCACTGTCCACAACATCGCTTTCATTTATTCCAGTTCTAAAAGCCAGATTATACTTTACGGGTTCCTTAAATATTTTATCGTTTTCATCAAGTGTATATTGGTATTCCTGAATCGTATCATCTAAGTTATAAGTAATTCCTAAGTTAAACGTTATGGAATTGATACTGGTATTTGGTGCTTTTACATTTGCGTTTGAATAATGTATTAAGGACAGTCCGCCCTGTAATCCCAATCTGTCAAGAATACGTTCTTTTTTATAATTCAGCATCACATAGGTACTACTCATAACATGTGTACCAAAAGCATTATTTCGATAATTGTTTTCCTTATCATACGGATTATTGGTATAAGCCAATCCTTGGCCAATACGAAACATAAGACACCGTTTTAAAAAGTAAAAATTATAATGTGCATAAGCAGAAACCACATTACCCAACACCTTATTTTTAAGATTCTGATAAGCAAAGGACACACCATAATCGGGATAATTATAACGCTGTTCCCATTTGTTAAAACCAAATGTTTTTTGGTTCCAACCAACAATAACCCCTTCGGGGTGGCCTTTAATTAAATGAAGGATATCGTTATTGTGTAAAGCGATGTTGCCTTTAAAATAGTTAACATCTATATAAGTGGCATGCTGGTTGTCTTGAGAAAAAGACACACAACATAGGGCACAGAACATTGAGAAAAATAGAAGCCTCATGTAGGTTTAGTTATAAGGCAAATGTAATAGAATTATTAGAATAACTCAGACGCTATCGCTTTTATATTATCACTTTTCCCCATAGAATAGTAATGTAAAAAGGGCACTCCTGCTTCTTTTAACTCTTTAGATTGCTGAATGGCAAATTCGATCCCTACTTGTCTTACCGCCTTATTATCTTTACAGGCCTCGACTGCATCGATTAAATCTTGTGGCAAATCTATTTTAAAAACCTGAGGCAACACTTGCAAATGACGCTTTATAGCAAGAGGCTTGATTCCTGGGATAATAGGCACATCTATTCCAATTGCTCTGGCTTTATCTACAAATTCAAAATACTTTTTATTATCAAAAAACATTTGTGTTATTACATAATCTGCACCAGCATCAACTTTAGCTTTTAAGCGTTTTAAATCGGAAGTAAGTGAAGGTGCTTCCATATGTTTCTCTGGATAACCTGCCACCCCAACACAAAAGTCGTAATTATGCTCAACCTCGACCGTATCATGCAAATACTTACCTCTATTCAAATCTGCTATTTGTTCTACCAATTCACTGGCATAGGCATTACCGCCTTTGGTCGGCACGAAATAGGGTTCATCTTTTCTAGAATCACCACGTAACGCTACTACATTATCGATACCTAAATAATGGCAGTCCACCAAAACATACTCAGTTTCTTCCTTTGTAAAGCCTCCACATAACAAATGCGGAATGGCATCTACATTATACTTATGCATAATAGAAGCACATATACCAACGGTTCCTGGACGCATACGCGTAATTCGTTTATCATAAAGCCCATTACCTTTATCAACATAGATGTACTCTTCTCTAGAAGTTGTTACATCTATAAATGGTGGTTTGAACTCCATTAACGGATCTATATTATTATACAAATCCTGAATATTTTTTCCTTTTTGTGGGGGTACTACTTCAAAAGAAAACAATGTCTCTCCGTTGGCTCTTTTAATGTGTTCAGTTACTTTCATATGCGTTTTATATTGCTATAGTAATCTTTTTGGTTTGCTATTTTCTTGACGCTATTCTTCGCAAAAATATATAATTATTCTTCGGCCAAATTAGGATGCAACCATTTTCTGGCTTTATCTTTAGAGATCCCTTTTCGTGTGGCATAGTCGGTTAATTGATCGTCAGTAATTTTCCCCAAGCCCATATACTTGGCTTCAGGGTTTCCAAAGTAATAACCTGATACGGCTGCCGCAGGCCACATAGCTAAACTTTCGGTTAAGGCAACACCTATAAGCTTTTCTACTTCTAGCAGCTCCCAAATAGTTTCCTTCTCAAGGTGATCGGGACATGCAGGATACCCTGGCGCCGGACGAATTCCTTTATAACTTTCTTTAATCAGCTCCTCATTCGATAAATTCTCATCGGCTGCATACCCCCAATGCTTGGTTCTCACTTGCATGTGCAAGTACTCGGCAAAAGCTTCGGCGAATCTATCTGCTATGGCCTGAACCATAATAGCATTATAATCATCTCCTTTAGCTTTATATGAATCTGCTAGTTCCTGTGCACCAAATATGCCTACACAAAAAGCTCCCATATAATCTGTTTTACCAGTTTCTTTTGGCGCAATAAAATCGGCCAATGCAATATTAGGCACACCTTCTCGCTTTTTTAATTGCTGACGTAAGGTTCTAAAAACAGCTATTTCTTTTCCTTTCTTTTGAATGGAGATATCGTCATCATTTACCGTATTGGCCTCAAACAAACCAAAAACTGCTTTTGGCTTCAACAATTGTTTTGCTACGACCTCCTTTATGATTGTTTGCGCATCTTCATATAACTGCGTAGCTTGCTCACCTACAACCTCATCGGTTAAAATATCAGGAAACTTACCGTGTAAATCCCACGAAATAAAGAAAGGCTTCCAATCGATATAAGGTAACAATTCTTTTAAACTTAGTTGTTTTAAAACTTGTACGCCTAACTCTTTTGGTTTTACTATCGGTGATGTTTCCCAGTCGATCTTATACTTTTTATTTCTGGCTTCACTAATAGATATATAAGACTTTTGCTTTCCTCGCTTTAGGAATTTTTCCCGGAATTCATCATAATCTCTTTTTAGCTTATCCGTGTATTCATGTCCTGTTTTCTTGTTCAATAAATCACCTACAACGGTTACTGCTCTGGAGGCATCATTAACGTGCACTACAGCGTTTTCATATTGTGTATCAATTTTAACAGCTGTATGTGCTTTCGACGTTGTTGCCCCACCTATTAACAATGGCAACTCGAAGTTTTGGCGTTGCATTTCTTTTGCCAAATACACCATTTCGTCAAGCGAAGGTGTAATGAGTCCTGATAAACCAATCGCATCTACTCTTTCTTTAATGGCTGTTTCAATAATTTTTTCTGGTGGTACCATGACCCCCAAATCTACTATCTCATAATTATTACAGGCCAATACAACACTAACAATATTTTTTCCAATATCGTGCACATCTCCTTTAACTGTAGCCATCAATATTTTACCTACAGGTTCTTGCTTGTCTGTTTTTTCGGCCTCAATAAATGGGTTTAAATAAGCTACCGCTTTTTTCATCACTCTTGCCGACTTTACTACCTGTGGTAAGAACATTTTTCCTGCACCAAATAGATCTCCTACTACATTCATTCCGATCATTAAATGACCTTCAATAACATCGATAGGCTTTTCTGCTTCCAATCTGGCCTGCTCGACATCTTCAATAATGTAGGCATCAATACCTTTAACCAAAGCATGGGTAATGCGATCCTGAATAGGGTTTTCCCTCCAGGACAGATCCAGAGTCTTTTCCGTTTTTGTACCCTTTACTGTTTCGGCAAAGTCCAACAAACGTTCGGTAGCATCGTCTCGTCTGTCCAGAATTACATCCTCCACGTATTCTAACAGATCCTTCGGAATATCGTCATATACTTCCAAAAGTGCCGGGTTTACAATCCCCATGTTCATACCTGCTTGAATCGCATAGTATAAAAACACCGAATGCATAGCCTCACGTACCCTATCGTTCCCTCTAAACGAGAACGAAACATTACTTACCCCTCCACTTACACTGGCATTAGGCAGATTTTCCCGTACCCAACGCGTAGCCTCTATAAAATCGATCGCATTCTTTCTGTGCTCTTCCATCCCTGTGGCTACTGGGAAAATATTTAAATCGAATATTATGTCTTCTGAAGGGAAGCCTACTTTATCCACCAGAATACGGTAGGATCGTTCACATATTTCTATTCTACGTTCATAAGTATCTGCCTGTCCAACCTCATCAAAAGCCATGACTATAACGGCAGCACCGTAACGCTTAATCTGTTTGGCCTCCCATATGAATTTGTTTTCACCTTCTTTTAGGGAAATGGAGTTTACCACACATTTGCCCTGCACAACCTGAAGCCCTGCCTCTATGATTTCCCATTTGGAACTATCTATCATGATTGGCACACGGCAAATATCCGGTTCGGCTGCAATTAGGTTTAAGAACTTAACCATGGCTTCTTTACCATCAATAAGACCATCGTCCATATTAATGTCAATTATCTGGGCGCCTCCGTCTACCTGATGTCTTGCTATATCTAAAGCTTCATCAAATTTTTCTTCTTTAATAAGCCTTAAAAATTTTCGCGACCCGGCCACATTGGTACGTTCACCAACATTAATAAAATTACTGTTCTCGTTTAAAACTAAAGGTTCTAAACCAGATAATTTCATGTATTTTGTTTGTTTTATCTTCATTATTTATAATGCTCTACTGTTGGAAACGGTTCATAAAAATGGTGCAACATTTTTTTCCACTCCTGATATTCAACAGATTTTCTAAATCCTATTTCATGGTCTTCGACGGACTCCCAATTAACCAATAAAATGTATTTATTGTCATGCTCCAAACACTTTTTCAATTCATGCGATATATATCCCTTCATGGAAGAAATGATGCCTTGTGCTTTTTGAAAGTTGTTTTCAAAATCTTCTGAAAGTCCCTCCTTTATATTTAAAATAGCTACTTCTAAAATCATCTCTAGTTATTAGTTTCTGGTTATTGGTTATTAGCAATTGACATTATCAATAATTTTCTATTTTCATCAATGGCTTCAACACCTTCTTCTATAAACCCCATTAATTTGTATAATTTTATTGCTCTTTTATTGTCTGCATACACGTCCAACCAAATCTTACTTGCTTTATAACCTTCAAAACAAATCTTCTTAACCAATTGGACTGTATCTTTCCCATATCCAGATCCTTTTTTAGATATTACAATTCTTCTGAATTCAATAATCTTATCCGAACTCAAAATCCCGGCTAAAATCACAAATCCAATGAGTAAATTACTTTTTCTTTCAAAAACAGATAAATGACTCTCAGATTCTAATATTTCTTTATGCTCACTAAAATTATATTGTTGAACAAATTGATTATTATCCGCTTCAAAATTCAATATCCTTTCAATATCTTCAAGCTTGGTTTTTCTTAATATTATTTTATCTGTTTCTACCAACCTGACAATTCAATAACTATTAACCAATAACCTCTCCCGTGGTTTATATTTTGCGGCAATATCTGCGATCACCCTAATGTGTTCGGGCGTTGTACCACAGCAGCCACCAATGATATTAATTAAGTTTTTCTTTAAATATTCTTCAATTTGCGCTCCCATTTCTTCTGGTGTTTCATCGTATTCACCAAAGGCGTTTGGTAATCCCGCATTAGGATGGGCAGAAATAGCAAAATCCGTTTTATTTGCAATAGCCTCTAAATGGGGCTGCAACAAATTAGCTCCAAGAGCACAATTAAACCCAATAGAAAACAATGGAACATGTGACACCGAAATTAAAAACGCTTCGGCTGTTTGCCCCGATAAGGTGCGTCCGCTCGCATCGGTTATAGTACCGCTTAACATGACAGGCATTTCAATATTGCGTTCTTCTTTTACTTCCTCAATAGCAAACAATGCTGCTTTTGCATTTAAGGTATCAAACACCGTTTCTACCAGAAGTAAATGCGCTCCTCCATCTATCAATGCTTCAACCTGTTGCTTATATGCTACTCGTAATTCATCAAAAGTAACCGCTCTGTAACCAGGATCGTTTACATCGGGAGACATACTAGCCGTACGGTTTGTTGGTCCTATAGAACCAGCTACAAATCTAGGTTTATTAGGTTCTTTAGCTGTAAACTCATCTGCAACTTCCCTTGCTATCTTTGCCGATTGATAGTTTAACTCATACACCAAATCTTCCATTTGGTAATCTGCCATGGCTATAGTTGTGCCAGAAAACGTGTTTGTTTCTACAATATCGGCTCCTGCCTCAAAGTATTTAGCATGGATTTCCTTGATAGCTTTTGGTTGGGTTATAGAAAGCAAATCGTTATTCCCTTGTAAAGGAATAGGATAATCCTTGAACCGCTCTCCTCTAAAATCGGCTTCATTAAACTTGTAAGCTTGAAGCATGGTTCCCATAGCCCCATCTAACACGAGAATACGCTCTTGTAAAACCTCTTGTATATTTGACATCTTTTCGATATTTTTTTATTATCTACCAAACGTAACACGCAATCTTACTGTATTATAGCAAACACAATACAGTGCGTAACTATCTATCGCTTTTAATTAAAACCGACAAATTCTTTTAATACTATGTTATCAGGAAAAGTAATGGAACATTTCCGTTATCTTTCCAACAATCCTTTATCTTCTGACTGTTAGTAGAACGTAGCACCTTCTTTACAAGATAAAGGGTTGCCAAGGCTTCACTGGGTCTATTCCCTCTGCCTTTCTTGATAACACTATTAATACGTTTATGAACTAGTGTGCAAAATTAACACTTTATTTTTGATTAATCATTATCTAAAGCATAGATAGTAAAAGGCTGTTTAAGGCTCTTTTATTTTTAACCTTCTAGACACCTCTCTTCCATACCCTTTTATAATGATGGAATCCTTCTTAATTCTTGCCACCGAAAAAGCCGTTTTGTCCTCGCTATCTACCATCCCTTTAAACGTAAGGAAATGCACTCCATTTTTTTCAATGTAATCACCATGGTGATTATGCCCATTAAAATAGAACTTAACATTGCTATAGCCTTCTATTAGTTTTAAAAACTGCTTAAAGTTCCATAGGTTATGGACTTCTTCTTCTTTGGCTACAGGAAAATGACTATAAAAACCAACCATTTCTTTATTATGTACAGCTGTTTCTAACTCGTCTTTTATCCACTTCAGCTGTTCATTGCTCAATCCGCCATTCCATTTTTGTAAGTTTGGCAAACTGTCTTTCTTCAATAGGTTAAACAGAGAATCGGTCTCTTGTTGTTTTCTTTCAGAATCTGCCGCATAATAACTTAGGTCGTTTCCATCCAAAACAATAAAACGCCAATTATTCGTTTTAAAACTATAATAGCGTTTAGACAAACCCATTCTTTTTGGGACTAAAGGTTTTAAAGAATCTGAAACACTAAAATCATGATTGCCTAAAACATGCTTTGTATTCGATTTCAACTTTTCCCAAACAGGAAAAACAGAATCAAAACTGGCATAATCCCTATCAATAAAATCTCCTAAATGAATTACATAATCTAATTCTTTGGAATTCAACACACGTACAGCTTCCTGAAGTTTTTCCTTTGCCCCTTTATAAAACCTAGTGTTGGTACTAGCACAATCGCAATATTGACAATCGGCAATAACACCAACATTAATATATTCTGGAACATTGCTTTTTTTGTTTTTACAAGCAGTAAATAAAAGTAATAAACATAATATATACTTCATTTTCTAAGAAGGCTTACGTAAGTATTATAAAATAACCTTTATTGATACGCTGGGAGGTTTAAATGTTTTCTCATACACCTCTAGGACTTCGTTCTGAAGTAATTTATTCAAATAATGTTGATGACAGGTAACGATCGCCTCTGTCACAAATAATGGCGACTATAACTCCTTCTTCTAATGTTTCCGCTAATTTTAAAGCGGTAAACACGGCACCTCCACTACTCATACCAGCAAAAACACCTTCATCTTTAGCCAATCGTTGGGTCATCGCTTTAGCTTCCACTTCGGTAACTTCAATTACTTGATCAACCTTAGAACGGTCGAAAAATTTGGGCACATATTCGGGTGACCATTTTCTAATACCTGGAATCCTTGAGCCATCGGTTGGCTGGGCTCCAATAATTTGAACAGCTTTGTTTTGTTCCTTTAAGTAGGTAGACACGCCCATGATGGTACCGGTAGTTCCCATAGCCGATACAAAGTGGGTAATCTCACCATGTGTATCTTTCCAAATTTCAGGTCCGGTAGTTTTATAATGTGCCATCCAATTATCATCATTCTCAAACTGATTGAGTAAGGTATACCCTTTTTCATCCCTTAACTGAAACGCAACGTCCCTAGATCCTTCAATACCTGCATCAGCTGGTGTTAAAATAACCTCAGCACCATAGGCTCGCATTGTTTTTACGCGCTCTTCTGTAGAGTTCTCTGGCATAACTAAGACCATATTAAGCCCTAAAAGTCGTGCAATAAAGGCTAGGGCAATTCCTGTATTCCCACTAGTTGCTTCAACCAAATACCCTCCTTCTTTAATGTCGCCTCGCTTTAAAGCTTCATTAATCATATTAAAGGCGGGTCGATCTTTAACACTACCTGCTGGATTATTACCTTCTAACTTTAAAAGAAGCTTTACTTTTTTATTTGGAATAAGCTGACTTGCCTCTACTAATGGGGTATTGCCAATAAGGTTCAAAATACTTCTACCGTATGCCATTCTTTTTGGGTCTTATCTTAATTTCTGTTTGATAGGTGACTAATGAGTTTTCTGGTACCGATTGGGTAATCCAAACGTTAGCTCCTATGGTACTATTGGCACCTATAACGATATCACCACCCAAAATGGTAGCATTGGCATAAATACAAACGTTATCTTCAATGGTAGGGTGTCGCTTTGTGGATGCTAAGCTCTTGGCTACTGAAATCCCTCCTAAGGTAACTCCTTGGTATATCTTAACTTGGTTACCTATGATGGAGGTTTCCCCAATCACGATTCCCGTACCATGATCTATGTAAAACGCTTCACCTATGGTAGCACCTGGATGAATATCTATCCCTGTAATACCATGTACATATTCACTCATCATCCTAGGAATAATTGGCACTTTTAAAACGAATAGCTCGTGACTTAGACGGTACACCGAAATTGCCAAAAAGCCAGGATAAGCCAGATAAACTTCTTCTATGCATGTAGACGCCGGATCATTTTTTAAAAATGACGTGGCGTCTAAATCTAATTTTTCTCTAATAGCGGGAAATTGCTCTTCGAATGTTTCCCAAATAGTCTCTGGATTAGCAATGGAAAGCTTTTCGGCTACCTCCAAAAACGTTTGTTTTAAAAATAACGTTTCGGATTCTTGAGGGTCAAAGAGGTTATAAAACAACCGCTTTGTAAACGTTTCCATTACTTCTCTTAAACGTACATTATAATTTTTCATCTATTACTTATCGTAAAATACATGCGAAATTTACATAAATATTTTATGATATAGACTGCACTACAGCTTTTGGTGCTTCTTTACGAGAACCATCAAACCCATCAATACCACTTACAGTTGTATACTTTAAAACATATTTTTTTCCAGGATTGATAATTCTGTATGCTGCCTGACACATCAATGTTGCCTCGTGGAAACCACAAAGGATTAATTTTAATTTTTCAGGATAGGTATTTACATCACCAATAGCAAAAATACCAGGAATGTTTGTTTGATAATTTAGTGAATTATCTACCTTGATGGCATTTTTTTCTATTTCTAAGCCCCAGTTACCAATAGGCCCTAGTTTAGGAGACAACCCAAATAATGGAATGAAATGATCTGTTTCCAATACAGTTTCTTCTCCATCTTTGGTTACGGTAACAGCTTCAATTTTCCCATCGCCATGTAAACCTGTTACTTCTGCCGGCGTAATTAAGTTTATTTTATTTAAAAGAGTTAGTTCTCTTACTTTTTCTACTGAATCTAAAGCACCTCTAAATTCATTTCTTCTGTGAATTAATGTAACTTCGGAAGCAACATCTGAAAGGAAAATACTCCAATCTAATGCAGAATCACCACCTCCTGAAATTACAACTCTTTTATTTCTGTAAATTTCTGGATCTTTAATAATGTACTCAACACCTTTGTCCTCATAATCCGTAAGACCTTCTATTGATGGTTTTCTAGGCTCAAAAGATCCTAAACCGCCCGCAATGGCGACAACAGGTGCTTGGTGTTTAGTTCCTTTATTTGTTGTAACAATAAAAGAACCGTCTTCTTGCTTTTCAATGGTTTCAGCACGTTCCCCCAATGTAAATCCGGGTTCAAACTGCTTACCTTGTTCTAACAGGTTTTTAGTTAAATCGCCTGCTAGTATTTCGGGAAATCCAGGAATATCGTAAATAGGCTTTTTAGGATAAATTTCTGAACATTGTCCACCTGGCTGCGGTAAGGCATCAATTAAATGACATTTTAACTTCAACAATCCAGCTTCAAAAACCGTAAACAATCCAGTTGGTCCCGCTCCTATTATTAGTATATCTGTTTTAATCATTTTATGCTTCTTTTTTTTCAATTAATCCTTTAGTAAATTCATTTAGCTTTTCTACCTTTTGCTCGAAATCGCCTTTTATTGTTTTTCTATATTTATTTAAATTTATTACCAATTCGTCTACATTCTCTGGAAGTACATCTTCAAAAAACTGTCTTAACCTCTTGGCTGTTGTTGGTGATTTTCCATTTGTTGAAATCGCCACTTTCACATTACCTTTTGTAACGATACCACCCATATAAAAATCACAATATGGTGGGTTGTCTGCTACGTTAACCAAAATACTTCTTTTTCTACAATGCTTATACACTTTAGCATTTACTTCTTGTTTATTGGTTGTAGCTACAACTATATGGTGTCCTTTTAAATACTTTTTATCATATGCATCTTTCACTAAGGTCACATCGCCCTGCTTTGCTAGGTTAATGGTATCTTCCCTAAACTCAGGGGATACAATAGTAACGTGAGCATCTGGACTCGACTTTAATAAAAACCCCAACTTCTCTTCTGCCACAAAGCCTCCACCTACTATTAGCACCTTGAGCTGTTGCACTTTTAAAAAGATAGGATATAAATTATTACGTCCTTCCATCTTATTACTTTATAGCCAATGCATTATAAACCGTATCTAAAATAACACGCTCTTTTACCACGTCTCCAATAACAATAATGGCTGGAGAGGCTAATCCCTTTTGGGCAACGAGCGCTTCCATAGTGCTCACTGTTCCGATTGCAACCTTTTCACTCTCCCTTGTTCCATTTTGAATGATCGCCATTGGTGTGTTTTGTTTGTTCTCTTTGGTAAACACCTTTACAATCTCATTCAATTTATGCATTCCCATCAAAATAACTACTGTAGCAGTAGACTTGGCCGCTAAAGGCACATCGGTTGATAACTGATGATTCTTTGTTGTTGCTGTAATTACCCAAAAACTTTCGGATACATTACGTTTGGTTAACGGGATACCTTGGTATGCAGGTACTGCAATTGCCGAAGTTATTCCCGGAACAACATACGTTTCTAAACCATATTTCCTTACATAGTCTATTTCTTCTGCACCCCGTCCAAAAATAAAAGGGTCTCCTCCTTTTAATCTAACAACATGGCCTTTTTGCTTCGCCTTTTCGACAATAAACTCATTTATTTGGGCTTGTTGAAATGCATAACACCCCTTACGCTTACCTACAAAAATAAGCTCTGCTTCTTTTGACGCATAAGCTAACAGTTCGTCATTGATAAGCGCATCATACAGGATAACATCGGCAGACTCGATTGCTTTAATGGCTTTAAGCGTTATCAAGTCCTTGTCTCCCGGCCCGGCACCTACAACTGTTAACTTAGGGGTTTTAGTACTCATTTATATTTTTTTAAACAGCTTTTACTTCTAGCTTATTATCTTTATTTTCAGCATCACGATATGTTCTTACCTTTTCTAAAAATCGCGTTGCATCTTCTATATATCTAATGGCAAACTCTTCTGTCGGCGCATTTTTGTTTATCTGATAAATTAATTCAGAAAATGTTCCTGTTAAGTCTATCTTATTGCTTTCAACAAAAAGTTCATCAAACTGACTAATAATACCTGCATGTGTATTTGTTTTCTTGTTTTCTGACAACAGTAATGCCTTTGCCGAATTTACCATAGAACTGTAGGCATGGTAAACAGCACTTGAATAGACTTTATTATCCAAAGATTCCTTTGCATTATCAATTTTTTCTTCGCTTTCAAAAAACAAGGTTGCAATTAAATCTATTACTACACCTGCACATTCGCCAATACCAATTTCTTTTACATATGCTTCTTCGGTTCCCCAATCAATAAAATCGTCTTGGGTTAGATTAGTAACATCCGATAAGTCGGTTAACAAATCGTAAAAATACTTCTCACCAGTTACTTTATAATACTCTAAAAACGTTTTCCCGTTGGCATTTGCTTCAAAATCATTTAAAATTCTACGCAAAGCTTCTGGTCCTCTTTTACTTGGCACTTTTACAACCTTATCGGCAAAAACGCCTTTCCCGTCACCCAAATTACCACCTCCAAGCAGTACTTGTAATGCTGGTGCTACCAACTTATCTGGTGTACGCACAGACATTCCTTGAAATCCTATGTTAGCCATATTGTGTTGTCCACAAGCATTCATACAGCCACTAATTTTTATAACCAGATCTTCATTATTTAAATACTGTGGGTACTCAGCCTTTATAACACGTTCTAATTCATCAGCGATACCAGTACTACTTGCTATCCCCAAATTACATGTATCTGTCCCTGGACAGGCTGTAATATCAACTGCTTTATTATATCCAGCCTCTACAAACCCAAGTTTTTCTAATTCTGTATAAAAAAACGGAACTAATTCTTCTTTAACAAATGGAATAACAATATTTTGTCTTAACGACAGACGAATTTCCCCAGCGGCATAGTTTTCTACCAAGTCTGCTAATAATCTAGCCTTATCGGTGTAAAAATCACCTAAAAGCACTTTAATGCCTATGGCTACATAACCTGCCTGCTTTTGCGGTATTAAATTGGTCGATTTCCAAATATTGAATGCTTCCTGATCTTTAATGGTTACTTGAGGCGCTTCAACCGATACTGGTTTTGACACTTTATACGCATCGGCATCAATAGGCACCGATTTAAGAGCAATGGCCTTTTGTTCCGCAGCAACCAAATCCTTAAATGCTTCTAGACCAATGTCCTTAATAAGAAATTTCATTCGCGCCTTAGAACGGCTTTTACGCTCTCCATGACGATCAAATATTCTTAAAACGCCTTCCATTAACGGAATAATCTTATCTGAAGGCAAAAAGCTATAGAGCTCATCGGCTTCACGTGGTTGAGAACCCAATCCACCACCAATCATTACTTTAAAGCCACGAATGCCATTTTCTACTTTAGCAATAAAACCAAGGTCATGCATATATGAGAGACCTGTATCTTCATCGGAAGCAGAAAAAGAAACCTTAAATTTACGTCCCATTTCTTGACAGATAGGATTTCTTAAGAAGAAACGAAACAAAGCATCGGCATAAGGCGACACATCAAAAGGTTCGTTAACATCAATCCCTGCAGTTTCCGAAGCTGTTACATTACGCACTGTGTTTCCACAAGCCTCTCTTAACGTAACATCATCTTTTTCCAATTCTGCCCAAAGCTCTGGTGTTCTGTTTAAATCGACATAGTGAATTTGTATATCCTGGCGTGTTGTAATATGCAAACGACCACGTGAATATTCGTCGGACACATCCGAAATGCGACGCAATTGATTGCTTAACACCTTTCCATAAGGTAATTTAATACGAATCATCTGCACACCTTCTTGACGCTGACCATAAACACCACGTGCCAAACGAAGGCTTCTAAATTTCTCCTCATCAATTTTACCGTTGTTAAATAACTCTATCTTATTGGCTAATTCAATAACATCCCTTTCAACAACAGGATTCTCTATTTCTGTTCTAAAACTTTGCATTTTACCCACCTTCTTAAGAAGGATTTTTTTTAGTGTTTATCTTTTGAATAGAACAAGCTTTTTACTGAATAAAGCCAGCTCCAACAGTATTATTTGATTGTGTATCAATTAAAATAAAAGACCCGTTTGTTCTATGATTTTTAAATTGATCGTAAAAAATTGGTTTATTTAATTTAAACGTTACCGAGGCGATGTCATTAACACCCAATCCAGTTACATCTTTTTCTATTCCCGAATAATCCGGGTGAATTTTATGATTGATACGATCTACTTTTGCCAACACTTTATTAACACCATGTTGTACAACATATTTTGCTCCTGGTGTTAATTGGTTTGCATCCATCCAGCATACATTTGCCGTAAATTGTTTATCTATAGTTGGTATGTCTCCTTCTTTAACAATCATATCACCACGGCTCACATTAATATCATCTTCTAAGGTTATCGTTACCGACGATCGTCTTGATGCTGTTTCATATTTCTCGTCATAGAAATAGATATCCTTTATCTTCGATCTCGTTTTTGATGGCAACACAATAACATCGTCACCTACACTTAAATTACCACCGTATACTTTACCTGCATAGCCTCTAAAATCGTGAAACTCATCTGTTTTTGGACGAATAACATATTGTACAGGAAAACGTGGCGTACCTACATTAAAAATATCGGCTTTATCTAATTGCTCCAAGTGCTCTAATAATGCTTCTCCTTTATACCAAGGCATTTTTTCTGACTTGTGTACAACATTATCTCCTTTTAATGCACTTACTGGGATAAATGTTATTTTTTGATCTTGGTAATCTCTTTTACTCATTAATTCCTCGAAATCTGCCTTGATACTATTGTAGGTCTCTTCGGAGTAATCAACTAAGTCCATTTTATTAATGGCAACCACAATATCTTTAATACGCAATAAGTTATTGATAAAAAAGTGACGGTTAGTCTGCTCAATAACGCCTTTTCTGGCATCTATTAAAATGATGGACGCCTGAGATGTTGAGGCTCCTGTAACCATGTTTCGCGTATATTCTATATGGCCTGGTGTATCGGCTATTATATAGCTTTTTTTAGCTGTTGAAAAATAAATATGTGCTACATCTATAGTTATACCTTGTTCTCTTTCTGCTACCAAACCATCTGTTGCTAAAGAAAAATCCAAATAATCGTAACCAAGTTGTTTACTTTTACTTTCTATGGCCTCTAACTTATCGGTTGTTAATGATTTGGTGTCGTATAGAATACGTCCTATTAAGGTACTTTTTCCATCATCTACACTTCCCGCTGTTGCTATTTTTAATACTTCCATTTTTTTATTCAGCTATTGGCTTTTAGCTTTTGGCTATCGGCCTAGTTTTTATTTTTTTAGTTTTGCTAATGACCAATTGCCAAAAGCTGGGGGCGAAATTTGCTTTTGCAAATTTTAAAAATACCCTTGTTGTTTACGCTTTTCCATGGCTGCTTCTGAACGTTTATCATCAATACGAGCTCCGCGCTCTGAAATTGAAGACTCACGAATTTCCTGAACAACCGTTTTAATATCGGTTGCATCTGAAAGCACTGCTGCTGTACAACTCATATCTCCTACTGTTCTAAAACGCACCATACGATCTACAACTTCTTCATCATCTTCGCGGTAAACCACATCGTCTTCAGCAGACCATATTAATCCATCTCTTAAGAATGTGGCTCTGGTATGAGCAAAATAGATAGATGGTATTTCTATATTCTCTTTTTCGATATACGACCACACGTCCAACTCTGTCCAGTTTGAAATAGGGAATACACGTACGTTTTGCCCCAATTCAATCTGACCATTCAACATATCGAATAATTCAGGGCGCTGGTTTTTTTCATCCCATTGACCAAAATCATCCCTTACTGAAAAGATACGTTCTTTAGCTCGTGCCTTTTCTTCATCGCGACGTGCACCGCCAATACATGCATCAAACTTAAATTCTTCGATGGCATCTAGAAGGGTGGTAGTTTGTAATTGATTTCTACTAGAATACTTACCAGATTCTTCTTTTACTTTTCCTTCGTCTATAGAATCCTGAACATGTCTTACGATTAATTCCAGTCCCAACTCTTTTACTAAACGATCTCTAAACTCTATGGTTTCTGGGAAATTATGCCCCGTATCTATATGCATTAAAGGAAACGGAATTTTAGCAGGATAAAATGCTTTTACAGCCAGCCTTACTAAGGTGATTGAATCTTTTCCTCCAGAAAATAACAATACCGGTCTTTCAAATTGTGCCGCTACTTCTCTAATAATGTATATAGCTTCGTTTTCTAGCGAATTTATATATGATGTATCTTTATTCATTATATTCATTTTATCAATTATCTTATGCGTGCAAACCACACTCCCTGTTTTCTAAAGCCTTAGTTGGATCAAAATATTTAAATTCATTTGGCAAATCGTGTTCTTCCAAATAGGTATCTAAATCAGCATCAGACCAATAGTAAAACGGACTTACTTTTAGGATACCATCTTTACTTAAACTAAAAATACCGATACTATCTCGAAATGCAGTTTGTCCTTGTCTTAAATTAGTAAACCACACTTCGGGCTTATGTGCTTCCATCGCACGTCTAAAAGGCTCTAATTTAACTTGTTCTGTAAATAGTGCATGCTCTGGAGCATCAACACTTGGTATCCCCATGACTACATCTCTATACGCCGCTGTTTGTTTAGGCACATATAAGGACACATTCAATTTTAAAGCGTCTATTACTTGATTGGCATGCCTGTATGTTTGCGGCGTATTATAACCTGTATCACACCAAACGACAGCAATTTCAGATTTTTCTTTGTTTACCGCGTGTAAAATAGCAGCTTCATAAGGTCTAAAATTGGTAGTTACAACAGCTTTACTGCTAAGCTCTAAAGCCTTTCTTATAATTTCAGAAGGCTTTGCATTTTTAAAAGCCTCATTCAAGTCCTGTATTTGATTTTCTGTAAACATATTTCTCTTAATTATCTTCCCCATTTTATGATATTCCAAATTCTCTCATGAAAAAAGTACAAAATCAATTTTGTAATAAAATCTACGGATGCAATAGAAGCGGCTATTTTAAAATCTCTTGCCAAAACAAAAGAAACCACTAACGTATCTAAAGTACCTACAACCCTCCAGCTTAGAGCTTTGGCGACACTTCGTATTGGCTTATCGTTGGTGCTATCTGCTTTATAAGTCGATTTTTGCTTATCTTTTAATATCACTTGTCCTATCATTTAAACTCGTTTTATATTAACCCTATCGGTTTAATAGGAATTACAAAAGTAAAACTTTTTTCCACATAAAAAACAGATTCTAACATTTTTTAGAATAATGGCATATTTTAAGGGTAAATGGAAGAAAATAAATAAAAAGAAGTAGTTTTATTATTAAATTTTCATTTTTTAGCTACCTGACAAATCGGCTAAAGTGGTATTTCTGAACACATTAAGCGTACTATCCCTAACTTGAATCATGAGTTTATGGACACTGCATTCGTTTTCATCGGGGCAATCGTCACACTTTTCATAAAAGTTCAAACTCACGCAGGGCACCATAGCTATGGGACCTTCTAAAATGCGCATAACTTCGGTCATAAGAATCTCTGAAGGTTCTTTTCTAAGGTAATACCCTCCATGTTTTCCTTTCTTGGACCCTAAAAACCCAGATTTTCTCAAACTGGTTAATATACTTTCCAGAAATTTTTGTGGAATCTTCTCGTTAGCTGCTATTTCACCTACCTGCACAGGTGCATCGCCTTCTACCCTAGCGATGTAGGTAAGTGCCTTTAATCCGTATTTTGTTTTTTTAGAAAGCATGGTGCTAAGATAGGTAATTTAAAAAAAGGAACAACCTCGAAGCAAAGCGTCTAAGAATTCTTTAGATTAAACTTCTTTAGTAACTGGTCTTGGCTCCATATCATAAACCATTTTAGAAATACTAACTTGAAACCATTTCTTAAACATTTTATAAGATCTTTTTTGAGGCCATTCTTTTTTATTCACATGCCAATCTTCCAATTCCATAACAAAAAACTTATCGTATTTCTTTTTCAACCATTTTTCTAAGTCCTGTATACCATCGTCAACGAGATAAACATTTGCCTCTTCAACCCTTGTAATAGTTTCTTCTGTATATATGGTATTAATCCATTCAAAAAAGGGTTCTAATGGTTTTAATATAACAGCATAACGGTTAACGTAATTCTGTTCAAAATCTTCTTCAATTGGTTCATACGAAAACCTATCTTCTAAACTTTCATGAAAAGCTTCGAAATCCCCAGCTACAACCTCTAATCTTAATTCATTGCTTACCTCCTTTAAAGTAAAATCAATTATAAAGCGTTCATACTGACCAAATGCATTGACCTTTGCCTCCAACATTTTTTCAAAAATCACTTTCTCTTTGGTGTTCAAGTTTTTTGATGGAGATAAAATTTCATCAAACTCTTCTGGAGGCACAACACTTTTTAAATTTCCAAAGTTCCAAACTTGAATGGCAAACTCCAGAACATCATCGATATCATAATTTTCATCAAAGTCATGCTCAAAAGGTTTTATAAAATCGTTTAAAAGTTCAGAATATTTTACACCTTCATTTTGAACGATTCTCTCCTTACCAAATAAATCAATTACTTTGTTAGTTTTCTTCATGATTTTGCTTTTAGTTAAAAAAGTACACTAATATCACATTAGACCCCTAAAGCTTGCCTTAAATCTGCAATAACATCATCCACATGTTCCAATCCTACAGACACCCTTACTAACCCATCAGTAATACTCACCTCTAATCGATCTTCTTCTGATAATTTACTGTGTGTTGTAGATGCAGGGTGCGTTACAATAGTTCGGGTATCACCGAGGTTCGCCGATAGCGAACACATTTTTATGGCATTTAAAAACTTTCGCCCGGCTTCTATACCGCCTTTAACTTCAAAGGCCACTATATTACCTCCAAGTTTCATTTGTTTTTTAGCCACTTCGTATTGTGGATGCGATTTTAAGAATGGATACTTCACCCAATTCACTTGTGGATGTACTTCCAAAAATTCTGCCACCTTCAATGCATTTTCACAATGCTTATCAACACGTACGGAGAGTGTTTCCAAACTTTTTGACAAAACCCAAGCATTAAATGGTGATAAGGCGGGGCCTGTGTTTCTGGAGAACAAATAAATTTCCCTTATCAAATCCGAACGTCCAACTGTTACACCGCCCAACACACGTCCTTGTCCGTCGATTAATTTCGTCGCGGAATGAATCACCAAATGCGCTCCGTACTTTATGGGCTGTTGTAAATACGGCGTTGCAAAACAATTATCAATTACTAAAATTAAATTATACTTCTTTGCAATGTCCCCCAATACTTCAAGATCCAAAATATCAACTGCCGGGTTTGTTGGGGTTTCTGCGTATAAAATTTTTGTTTGTGGCGTTATCAAGCTTTCAATGGTATCTGCCTCATCTACCTTAAAATAACTCGTGGTAATATTCCACTTTGGCAAATATTTAGTAAATAAAGTATGTGTTGAGCCAAATACAGAGCGTGAAGACACAATATGATCGCCACTGTTTAACAAAGCTGCAAAGGTTGAAAATACGGCCGCCATTCCGGTTGCAAAAGCATAACCACTTTCGGCGCCTTCCATTTTACAAATTTTATCTACAAACTCAGAGGTATTAGGATTTGTAAATCGGCTATAGATATTACGTTCCTTTTCTTCCGAAAAAGAAGCACGCATATCTTCTGCATCTTCAAAAACAAAACTGGACGTTAAGTACAACGGACTTGTATGTTCTAAAAATTCGGTACGCTCTAATTGCGTTCGAATGGCTTCTGTTTCAAACTGTTTATTCTTTTCGCTCATAATCCTTCTAATTAATGTGTTTAGACAGCCTTAAAATATCTCCAAAAACACCTCTTGCTGTTACTTCTGCTCCAGCACCGGCTCCTTGAATAACTATTGGTTGTTCGCCATAGGACTCTGTAAATATTTCGAATATCGCATCCGATCCCTTAACATGCCCCAAAGTACTATCCTCAGGTATAGATATTAATTTCACTTCCAAATTACCCTTATCTCGCGATAAATCTCCTGAAAGATCTCCTATATATCGCAGTACATGACCTGGTTTTTGATCTTCTTTTATCTTTTGGAATTCATCGTCTAATACATCCAGTTGTTTTAAAAATGCTTCTACGGGAATACTTTGATATGCTTCTGGTATCAAATTCAAAACAGACACATCTTCAAATTCATTTTGTAAATCCAACTCTCTCGCTAAAATTAATAACTTTCTGGCCACATCATTGCCCGAAAAATCTTCTCTTGGATCTGGTTCGGTAAAGCCCTTATCAATCGTTTCTTGAACAATCTCACTAAACGGCTTGTCTTGTACGGAGAAATTATTGAACAAATAACTTAGTGTTCCTGAGAAAACGCCTCTAATTCTGGTAATGTTTTCTCCCGATTCATGTAATAATTTAATAGTATCGATTAAAGGCAAACCAGCTCCAACTGTCGTTTCGTACAAATACTGCTTATTATTCACCTTTAGTTGCGCTCTCAAATCGGTATAAAACGTATGCGAAATCGTATTAGCTATTTTGTTTGATGATACGAGATCGAAACCAGCTTCTGCTAATGGAATGTAATTTTCATGAAAATTCGGACTTGCGGTATTGTCTACTGCAATTAGATTTTCCAAATGGTGGGCATCGGCAAAATCGATAACATCCTGTACCGAGCTGGATAAATTACTTGATGCTATGGCTTCTTTCCAGTCTGTATTTACGCCATCTTTGTCCAACAGCATTTTTTTAGAGTTCGCAATAGCAAACACATTAAGATTAATTCCTTTACGTGCTTCTATATCTTTACGCGATTTTAAAATTTGATTGATCAAAGCACCTCCCACCAATCCATGACCAAAAATGGCAATATTTATTTTTTTTGAAATACCAAATATCTCTCCGTGAATAACATTTAAGGCTTTATGAAGCTGCTCTTTTTTAACCACCAAACTCACATTTCTTCCGGTTACCGTATTGTTAAACAACAGCGGTGTGATCTGGTTTTTAATAAGGGCATTGAATGGTTTATGGAATGAACTTAGCTCGATCCCAATAATAGAAATAACCGATACATCATCAATAACTCCAATTTTATTGACATCTTGTGAATAAAAATCCTTTTCAAATTCACGTTCTAACGCAATAACCGCCTGCGTGGCATCATCTGCATTAACAATCAAACCGATACCTCTTTCTGAAGACCCTTGAGAAATAATACTAACACTTATATTCTGGTTTCCTAAAGCGCCAAATATCCTAGCATCGACACCACTTTTACCTAACAATCCGCGCCCTTCTAAATTAAGTAAAGCCACATTGTCCAGTACAGACAAAGAGGTAACTTCTTTAGAGCTTGGTTTGGATGTAATTAAAGTCCCCTCATCGTCAGCATTAAACGTATTTAATATACGTAAATTGATATTTTTCTCTACCAGCGGAATGATGGTTTTGGCATGCAAAACTGTAGCTCCAAAATTAGCCAACTCATTAGCTTCACTAAACGAGAGTTCCCTTATTTTTTGGGCATCGGCTACTAAATCGGGGTTGGCGGTATAAATACCATTTACATGTGTATAGTTTTCTAGTTCTTCGGCATCTAAATAATTAGCTAACAAAGCCGCCGTGTAATTACTGCCATTTCTACCCAAAGTGGTTGTTTCATCTTTTAAATTAGATGCTATAAAGCCAGTAACAATATGAACCGTTTCGGCTCCATTCTGTTTAAAATAGGCTTTGACATTATCTTTAGATAATTGCAAAATAGGTTGGGCATTACCAAAGGTTCCATCGGTTTTTATCAATTTTCTGGAATCTGCCGCCTGTGCTTTTATTTGCCTTACATTCAATAAAGCGGCTACCATTTTAATAGACATTAATTCGCCCTGAGCTAAAATTTCGTCTTTGGTTTTTTGGCTGCAATCATGCAATAAGCTAATACCTTCGAATAACTTCTCTAAAACCTCAAATTCACTTGAAAAATCGACCGTTGGCAATGGCTCTTTCTGATAATTTTTAAAGGCCTCAAAATCTTCGTGATAAGATAGGCCTTTTACAGCTTTATTCAAGATGGCTTCCAAATCATCCGTTGCAGATCCCCTTGCGGAAACTACCGCAGTAATTTTTTCTCCTTCATTAACTTTATCCTCGATAATTGAAATAACTTTATTCAATCCATCACCGTTTGATAAAGATTTACCTCCAAACTTTAATACTTTCATCCTTTTCTTTTTAGAATCTGGCACAAAAATGCCTTCTATTATTTTTTCAACTTGTTCGTATTCTATTAAAAATGCGTCATGCCCGTGTACCGAATTAATCTCATTATAGGTCACATTGGGATGTGTTAAAGCCAATTGCTTGTGTGTTTGCCTGTTTTCTTCTGCCGTAAAAAACAAATCGGAATCCACTCCTACAATATGTATATTAGCTTTTATGGTTTCCAAAACATTAAAATCTTCGGCTCTGTCTTTTGTTACATCAATAGTTTTCAACAATTGATTCATTAGCTTATAGGCAGATAATTGAAAACGTTCTTGCAATTTCTTTCCGTGATGGAGCAACCAGCTTTCTACGTTAAAAATCTCCAAATCTTCATTTTTTGAACGTTGAAAACGTTCTTTGAAAGATTCTGGAGTGCGGTAACATAACATGGCATGCATCCTTGCATCATGTACGGGATTTTTAGAATTTAATAGAAATTGTTCTTGAATCTGACAGTTGGCAATTAACCAGTCGGTAGACTTCCAGTCGGTTGCTACTGGTATAAGATGCTCTGTAATATCTGGTTTTAAAACAGCCATTTCCCAAGCTATTCCTCCTCCCAAAGAACCTCCTATAATTGCAAACAGTTTTTTAATCTTTAAGGTTTCAAGACCAATTAAAAACAATTTTGCAATGTCTCTAGCAACAAAATCTTTGTAGTTGTCAATTACAAAACCATCAAAACCATTACCAGGAATGTTAAATGCCAAAACCGTATACAATTTGGTATCGATAACTTTATCATCCCCTATCAAATCTTTCCACCAACCATCATTTCCGGCTACGTTGCTATTACCCGTTAAGGCATGGTTAACCAAAACAACAGGAGCATTCCCTAAAGCCTGACCAAAAACCTGATAACTAAGCTTTATCTCCTCATTGAGCGTATTGCTTATAGTGGTATAGTCTTTTACAACGATATGTTTCAATGTCTTTTTCAAGAATGTTTGTTTTAAATCTTATTAAATGCCGCTTTTAAATCGGCTTTTAAATCTTCTATGTTTTCTAGCCCCACAGACAATCTAATTAAATCACCTGTAACACCAGCCGATTCTTGCTCTGCTTCTGTTAACTGTTGGTGCGTGGTACTTGCTGGGTGTATAATTAGTGATTTTGTATCTCCTATATTTGCCAATAACGAAAAGATTTGTGTTTCGTCGGCAATGGTTTTTGCAGCTTCAAAACCGCCCTTAGCTCCAAAAGTAACAATCCCGCTTTGCCCCTCTGGCAAGTATTTATCTGCCAAATCTTTATATTCACCTGACTCCAAGCCCGGATAATTAACCCATGACACTTCGTCTTGTGCTTCTAACCACTTAGCCAACTCTAAAGCATTTTCACTATGCTGCTTTATTCTAATTGGTAATGTTTCTAAACCTTGAATGATATTAAAAGCATTTTGCGGACTCAATGCACCACCAAAATCTCTTAAGCCTTCTAGTATTAGCTTAAATGTATAGGCTGCTGCTCCTAAGGCTTCACTATAAACTAAACCATGATAACCAGCTGAAGGCTCTGTAAACTCGGGAAACTTTCCGTTTGCCCAATCGAACGTTCCGGCATCAATAATAGCACCTCCCAATGAATTTCCTTGTCCACCAATATATTTTGTTAAAGAATGAATCACAATATTTGCTCCATGCTTTATAGGGTTTAACAAGGCCGGAGTTGCCACCGTATTATCTACAATAAAAGGCACACCTGCCGTTTTTGAATGTGCTGCAATAGCTTCTAGATCCAATACATCTAATTTAGGGTTTCCTAAGGACTCTACAAAAAACGCTCTGGTATTATCTTGTACTGCTTCTTTAAAGTTATCTGGGTTATTGGCATCTACAAAAGTTGTTGTAATTCCCAGTCGGGGTAAAGTTACTTTTAACAAGTTGTAGGTACCACCATACAAGCTACTTGAAGCAACGATATGGTCGCCAGCTTTCAATAAGGTCAACAAGCCTGTAGAGATAGCCGAAGTTCCCGAAGCAAATACCACAGCTCCAATACCTCCTTCGACAGCAGCCAAACGCTCTTGTAAAATCTGGTTTGTTGGATTGTTGAGTCGTGTATATATAAACCCTAACTCCTTTAATGAAAATAAATTTGCTGCATGATCGGTGTTATTAAAAACATACGATGTTGTTTGGTAAATAGGAACCGCTCTTGTTCCTCCTGTTTGTGCTACATCGTGTCCTGCGTGTAATGCCTCTGTGGCAATGTTTTGAATACTCATTTTTCTAATTTTTTTGAATTAATAAATTAAACCAAAAGCCAAAATGCGTTATTACTAACGTACTTAATAGAAAAATGTTAAAAAGAAATCTTAAAACTACAGAAAGTAATTTTATCGGTTATCTATCCGTAAAATCCTAAAACCAACTTTAGGACGGGGTAGAATTTAGCACCTTCTTTAAGATCCTAAATTGGTGGCAGGACATGTAAAGGGTTGCTAAGGCTTCAAAGGGTCTAATCCCTCCACCTTTCTTGATAACATTTCAATAAGTTCTTGAACTTTGTGAATGCAAATATTCAGTTAGAAAAAGTTAAAATCCTAATTTTTTTTGTAAAAATTTTACTTTCGCGCTATATTTTCGTGAAATTTATTTCTAATTACGAGATCTATAGGTCTGTTTTGAATTTTAGATTCCAACCAGGAAATAATATCCAAATATAAAAAGGCGCGACTTTGATACGGATCTTCTTCATATTCCTTTAACTTTTTGTGTAGTTTAATAAACTCACCTTTAACCTCATGAGGATAGATATCGCCTAAACCTCTTAAAAACTTGATAAACTCTTTCTGTACTTCATAAAGATCCTCCATTTTAATCAAAAATTTATACGTGCTTTTAATAAGCACATCCAAATTATAATCCAGTCCCGCTTCATAATGGGCCACAAGATTTAATATTCTGGAAAAACACAATAAATCTTCACGCATCTGCAACGATTTATTGCTAATTATTTTGTCTAAATACAGAATACACTTCTTATTCTCACCTGCCCCAAAATACATACTTGCAATTTTATAATAAAACACCATAACATGGTGCTCATCAATTCGGTCGTTATATTGCTTTAAACGTTCCAAGACTTCCTCAACCAAAGAAAGCCCTTCTTTAAAACTTCCTTCGATAAAATGTAAATTAAACTTGTTGTTGTAGATATAAAGAAATGCCAAGCCTTTTAAGTTATCATCTACCGGAAACCATTTTTCATTGGTTACACTTTCTAAACGCAAAAGCGTTGTTTTAAACTTCCCATAACGGCGCAGATAAAACAAAGCTTCTAACAAATAATGGTTGCCTCTTAAAAAAAAGACAGGGTTTAAAACAATCATGTCTTTGTTATCATAAAACAAATCCACCCATTTAGAAGCATATTTATAGCAAGACAAAAAATCTGAGGTTAAAAAACTATACCACAAATAGGCTTTGTACAACCATAATTTTTCCCTAAACCCTAACTTATTTATATCATATTTAGGTAATCTGTCATTAAAATATTTGGTAACCCTTTTAAACTCCTTGTCATTTTTTATGTAACCGGTCTTTAAAAAAAGCCCATATAACTGAAGCGATATATTAGATAACTTACTTGCCATTACGTTTTGCATACTAAGCTCCTTAGCCTGAACGGTGAGCTCGTCTGCCCGGTTACTTAAACTCCGTGTAATATATTGCGATTCAATAACCTTTTCTAGTTCTACAATTTCGTAAGCTATATTCTTTTCTTCATTAGCAATAGCCAGTGCTTTTGCTTTATCAAGAATTTTTAAACTTTGTTTATACAGACCCTTATGATATAAAATAGTAGCAAAGTCTAACTGCTCCCTAATTTGAATTCTTGCATTTTGATGCGAAGGATTCAACCTCAAACTAATTAATATCTGTTTGTATAAATGGGCCTTTAAGTTAGATAGCTGCTGTTTCTTTACCACACCCCTTTTAAGGATTACCGATTCATCATAAACAGAAAGCTTATCCAAAATATTAAAAAGCGTTAGAAATTTGGAATCCTCATTAACTCCCAATCTTCCCACATAAAGTTTAAATTGTCGCTTTTCCGATTTAGACAGCGACTTTACTAATACAAACAAATTATCTTTTTGTTCTTTTGTCATAGTTACAAAATAACACTCAAATACCTGAAAAACAGATATTTGTGATTTAAATAAATATGTTAAACATCGTAAAAAACACCTATTGAATTATCCTTTTAGGAAACCAAAATATACATTCGTATTACAATACGAAAATATATTTTAATAAATGTCTGATACTAACGTACAAATTTTTGATACAACGCTTCGCGATGGTGAGCAGGTTCCTGGTTGTAAATTAAACACTGAACAAAAATTAATCATAGCTGAGCAACTTGACAATTTAGGTGTAGATATTATTGAAGCAGGGTTCCCTGTATCGAGTCCAGGTGACTTTAAATCGGTAGAAGCTATTTCTAAAATTGTTAAAAATGCAACAGTTTGTGGACTTACACGATCGGTTGAAAATGATATTAAAGTAGCCGCTGAAGCGTTAAAATATGCTAAAACACCTCGTATTCATACTGGGATAGGAACTTCTGACTCTCATATAAAGTATAAATTTAGATCCACCCGAGAGGATGTTCTTGAACGCGCCTATGCCGCTGTTAAATATGCAAAATCCTTTGTTGAAGATGTTGAATTTTATGCCGAAGATGCAGGGAGAACCGACAATGAATACCTTGCACGTGTTTGTGAAACTGTAATTAAGGCAGGTGCCACCGTACTTAATATTCCAGATACAACTGGATATTGTTTACCAAGTGAGTATGGTGCTAAAATAAAATACTTGAAAGAGAATGTAAAAGGTATTGATAAAGCAATTTTATCATGCCATTGCCATAACGACCTTGGACTAGCTACTGCCAACTCTATTGAAGGTGTTATTAATGGCGCCAGACAGATCGAATGTACCATTAATGGTATTGGCGAACGTGCCGGAAATACTGCTTTAGAAGAAGTAGTAATGATCTTGAAACAGCATCCGTACTTGAATTTAGACACTAATATTAAAACAGAAATGCTTTACGGTATTAGTCAATTGGTATCCGATAGCATGGGGATTTACACCCAACCAAACAAGGCAATTGTTGGTGCGAATGCCTTTGCCCATAGCTCGGGAATTCATCAAGATGGTGTCATAAAAAATCGTGAAACCTATGAAATCATTGACCCTAAAGATGTTGGCGTAACAGAGTCTGCTATAGTATTAACAGCCAGAAGCGGAAGGGCAGCCCTAGCCTACAGAGCTAAAAATATTGGTTATGAATTAACAAAGCTACAATTGGATGAGATTTATCAAAGCTTTTTAGAATTTGCAGATAAGAAAAAAGAAGTAGATGATAACGACATTCATCAAATTATAGAAAACAGCAGAATATACAAAGAGATTAACTCTTAACGATAATAGTTAAAAATACATGAAATTAAATATCGCCGTTTTACCAGGAGATGGTATTGGACCCGAAGTAACAGCCGAAGCCGTTAAGGTTTTAAAGGCTATTGCTATGGAATTTAATCATGTATTTACTTTTGATTATGGTCTTATTGGTGCTAGTGCCATTGATAAAACGGGCAATCCTTTGCCAGATGCTTCTTTAGAGCTTAGCAAAAAAGCAGATACAATATTGTTTGGCGCTATTGGAGAGCCTAAATACGATAATGATCCTTATGCTAAAATAAGGCCAGAACAGGGGCTTTTAAAGTTACGTAAAGAACTTGATTTGTATACAAACATAAGACCTGTTATCGCTTACGAAGACCTGTTAAACAATTCTCCTCTTAAGAAAAAATACATTAAGGATGTTAATATTTGTATTTATCGTGAGTTAACTGGCGGGATTTATTTTGGCGATAAAAAAGTAAGCGAAAACGGTAATAACGCATCAGATATATGCGAATATTCTAGGTTTGAGATAGAACGTATTGCCCATATGGCATTTAAGGCTGCTCAATCCAGAAAACAAAAATTAACTTTAATAGACAAAGCAAACGTACTTGAAAGCTCCAGGCTTTGGCGAAAAGTAGTTAAAGAACTTGCTTCTCAATATCAAGATGTGACTCTAGACTTTTTGTTTATAGACAATGCTGCCATGCAAGTTATTACAAATCCAAAACAATTTGATGTTATCTTAACTGAAAACATGTTTGGTGATATTATTTCAGAAGAAGCTAGTGTTATTGTGGGATCTATTGGTTTATTGGCATCAGCTTCCATAGGAGATACGCATGCTATGTTTGAACCGATTCACGGCACCTATACTATGGCTCGCAATAAAGGAATTGCCAATCCTATAGCGGCAATTCTATCAGCGGCTATGCTATTGGATCATTTTGGACTATATGATGAAGCGTCTCTTGTTAGGGAGGGGGTAGAAAAATCCTTGAAACTTCATATCACAACACCAGACCTAAACACCAAATACGATAATATAAGCACCAGCAAAGTTGGTGATTTTATTGAAGATTTTATAAATAATCCCGATGAAACGAATTTAAACTTTACAAACATACATTTAGGGCAGTCCACTATAATTTAATTATTTGGGTTAGTCACCAAAATTAAAATTCATGGAGTCCTTAAAAGCGTATTCGAAAGAGTACGCTTTTTTAATTATGCTAAAAATAACATACATTACTTGCTATTCATAATATGAACTTTGCTTAAAAGCAAGTAAATCTATTCTGTTAAAACCCTACAAGGATTTTGTATTTAGAAACACTTCGAACTTATGATTTTATTGCCTACCTAAAGACCGATAGACAGTTTTTCAACACACCAAATCACAGATTTGCAGACTTACTCACAAAAATTTCTATCTATAAACTCACGTCAATTACATCTTTCTAATAAGCATTCCACACTTTACCCAAAGTAAGAAGGCTCTGTTTAAAATCATTTTGTTATTTGCATTTTAAATAGTGTGCAATTGACTAAAATTTGTACCTTTATTTCTTAGGCAAGTAAAAACCACTAAATAATATTACCGATCTGTCCTAAAATGACCTCCATACTAAAACCATTAAAAAAAGACATTCCTCCTTTAAATTTTTTCAAGAATAGGTTTTTACTAGTAGCTTTTGTTTTTCTATACGCCCTTTTTTTTATTAATGTATACGAACCTTTTAATATTAAGGAGTGGGGACAAGCATATTATTGGAGTTTTACTTTGATAGGTTCAGGTATCCTACTAATTACTCAAACCCTCTTCCACTTTGTATTTAAATCATACAGATCAAAACTTTATAGTGCATTGTTATACTGTATTTTTGAAGTTTCCATAATAGCCCTGGTCTTTTTTTTATTGGAAAATGCCCCTTTAAACTCTTTCAATGAAAAGCTGGAAGAATACCTGCTCACCTTCAGGTACACTAGTCTAGTGATTATGGTGCCCTACCTTCTATTTTTATGGTACATTCAACTTAGGGTGAAGATTTCTGGTTTGAAAAAAATTGAAGAAACTGTAAAAGTCAACACCAATAAACTTATAACCATAACCGAAGAAAGTGGAAAAGTTTCTCTTGCCATAAAACCCAATCAATTGGTTTATGTAAAGTCAGCCGGAAACTATTTAGAGTTATTTTACTTAAAGGGCGATAAATTAGCAAAAGAGCTTATTCGAGGTAGCGTAAAAAACTTTGAAGCTAAAATAGCCGACAATACAATTATACGTACACATAGATCCTACCTTGTAAATTTACAACATCTCTCTTCCTTTAAAAAAACAAGAAAAGGATACGCCCTTACTATCCAACATGTTCCCAATGAAATCATCCCCATTTCACCTTCTTACAAACTAGGTTTTGAAGATGCCCTTAAAAACAGGGGTACCCATTAGTACCAATTAAGGGACATTTCATCACAAACCCCTGAAATTAGGCTTGTTAAAAATAGTAAGCTCATTAATTTCCCAACAGTTGTTTATACAAATAAATTAGATAGTCGATCTTTTAACGACTATTAATTTTAATGAATTAAAACGATTGATGAGCAGAAAAAACACAATTCTAAAATGGGTTGTTCCCGGAATTTTAATGATTACTTTATTGACTGTACTCATAGCAGCCAATAAAGTTTCTCATACCCATTACGTACCCAAACTAAACTGTAATTGTCCTCCAGGTTTTAAACTGAATGACAAAAACGAATGCATCGCTCAAAATCTTTATATGGCTTACAGCACAAATAATGACCCTGGGGTTGGTGGATTAAAAACAGCGCTCCCCAAAGTACGTGACGGGTTTTCGCCTCAACAAATCGATCTGGGAAGGTATCTCTTTTTCGATCCAGTCCTATCGGCAGATGGTACTATCTCCTGCGCTTCTTGTCACGATCCGCAAAAAGGATTTAGTGATGGCCTAACAGCCAGTGTTGGTATTAATGGACACCAATTAAAACGCTCTTCCCCCTCCCTGTGGAACGTTGCGTATTTAAAACTATTCTTTTGGGATGGTCGTGCAAGTACCTTGGAAGAACAAATGCAGGGTCCCTTGTTTTCCAAAGAAGAAATGGGAAACACGCCTGAAAATCTATTAAAAACGATTAATGGTATTGAAAATTACAGACATCTTTTTTCTGAAGCATTTCCAAACAAAAGTAGTTCAGATCCCATAAGCCTTAATGAAATTTATACTGCGATCACCGCCTTTGAAGCCTCTCTTATTTCGCTTAACAGCAAATACGATCGCTACGCCCACGGGTATCATGAGGCATTAAACGCACAGGAGATAGAAGGTATGAATATTTTTAGATCCTTTGTAGCCCGTTGTGCAGAATGTCATACCCCTCCATTATTTACCAATCAGCAAATAGCAGTTTTGGGTACTCCGGAGCCTAATGGAGCAACATTAGATCCAGGCGCTCAAATACCATTTAAAGATAGTACCCTAAGAGGTGGGTTTAAAGTACCCAGCTTAAGGAATATTGAAAAAACTGCACCATATATGCATTCAGGAAACTTTGCTACGCTTAGAGAAACTGTTCAGTTTTATACTGACGGACGTGGACACGCGGTTCCTAAAGAAGAAAACCTAAGAATACACTGGCATATTTGGGAACCTGAGCTAACAGACTTCGAACTGGACAGACTGGTCGACTTTTTAAAAACCTTAACAGACGAGTCTTTTATGCCCAAAGTTCCAAAAGTGCTTCCTTCAAACCAAGCAGCTTTTACCAATAACCAAAATCAAGAATCAATACAATGAAATTATCTTAGAGGTAGATTATACATACCCTATAGCATACCTGTTTTATAATTTTTAACAAACACTAAAAAATTTCATATGAGAACAAAATCCCGCTTTTTAAAAATTGTTGTATCCCTCGCTTTATTTGCCATGGGTATGTTATTTGGAAAAATGTTCCTTAAACCCCAACCAGCAGATACGGTACCTATGCCTACAACTATGAAATATCGCAACGTAGGTTCAACAAATGACACGCTAACTGTTACAAATCAAAATACCTTTAGTGGTAACATCATTCAAATAAAAGATGGAGAATCCATACAAGAGGCTGTCTTAAAAGCCAATCCAGGAGATTTGTTACGTGTTTACCCTGGCACCTATTCTGAAACCGTTTACATTGACAAGGACAACATTAGCATTCAAGGCGTTATAATTGATGGTGTATGGCCAACTCTTGACGGCAAAAAAGCTTTAAATGATGCTATTCTATACTCGGGGAACGGTATTACGGTCGAAAATCTAAAAATAATAGAGTATAAAGGAAATGGTATCATGGGGCAGGCTGGAAACAATTTTATAATCCGAAATAATTGGATTATCGATACTGGTGTATACGGTATTTTTCCTCAATATGGTAAAAATGGTCTCATTAGCCATAATATTTTAACAGAAATTGAAGATGCTGCCATCTATGTTGGCATGTGCGACAATGTAGATGTGAAATTCAATGAAGTATATGGTAATGTTGCCGGCATTGAAATAGAAAACTCCAGACATTGTCTGGTTGAAAGCAATCTGGCATATAACAATACAGGAGGCATTCTAGCATTTCTCACCCCCGGACTTCCGATCAAAACCGTATTTGATGTTATTATAAGAAACAATTTTATAAGTGGCAATAACCACGAAAACTTTGGAGCACCAGGCTCTATTGTTTCTGGAATTCCTCCCGGAACGGGCATTCTGGTTATGGCCGCCGATGATGTTATTATAGAAGATAATATTATTTCTAACAACGATAATGCAGGTATTACTATAGTAGACCTTCCAACTGGAGCTCCTACTGCAAACGATCCCAATTCCGAACCCAACCCCGACAGAGTTGTTATCCTTGACAACTTTATGATTGAGAACGGTAACAACCCTGTTGGTGAAATTAAAGCACTAATGCTATCACAACTTAAAACCAAAGGCCCCGACATTCTTGCTATGGGCGGTGGTGTCGGGAGTACTATTCGTGATAAAAACCGCTATCGCACGTTTGGATTGGACAACTATGCCCCAGCTCAAATTACAGACACAAAAGATGTAACAACGCTGATGTTCGATAAGCCTGTAGCCCCAAGATCGGTTTCCAAAGAAGAGTTAGGAGAACTTACCTACTATGGTGTTTGTGCTGGTTGCCACGCTTTTGACACACGCCTCATTGGTGTACCAACACAACTTATCCAAGCCATTTACAAAGACAATCCACAGGGCATTGTAGATTATATAAACGCTCCCAGAAACCTAAGAGACGATTACCCGGAAATGCCCCCACAGAATTACTTATCCGACGAAGCAAAAATAGCTGTAGCAGAGTATATTCTTTCCCTTAAAAGATAGGAACAGACACCAAAAAAATCACTAAAAACACTAATAATTAACCAAACTAAAAAAGACAACCGTATGAATAAACTCTTAACACTATGGGCTTTAATCACCTTATCGGTTACAGCCTCGGCTCAAAAAACAATTACAGGTCAGGTGTTGGAAAAAGACACCAACGAGCCTCTTTTAGGGGTTAGTGTACTCATAAAAGGAACGAACAAAGGCACCTCATCTGATTTTGACGGTAGCTTTAGACTCCAAAATGTTAACGAGGGGGAAGTCATGGTTTTCTCCTATATAGGATACACAACTTACGAAATGACCGTAAATGACCAGGATAAACTCGTCATTTACCTTGAACCTGGAACGGAAATTATAGACGAGGTGGTAATTACCGCACTAGACATACAAAGAGACAAAGCCTCACTAGGATATTCTGTGGACCAATTACAACCCGCTGAGTTCGCTATAGCACAGGAAAACAACATAATGAACTCACTCTCTGGCAAGGTATCAGGACTACAAATCACACAAGGTAACACAGGAGTAGACGGTTCGTCTCGAATTTTATTACGCGGTGTTACAACGATAAACGGAAACAACAGACCACTTATTGTTATCGACGGTATACCTGTTTCCAATGCCAGTAGTGGCGGAAACCCTAACGGAGGCAGAGATGGTGGAGACGCCCTTTCTGATATTAATCCAGATGATGTGGCTTCGGTAACTGTTTTAAAAGGTGCTGGTGCCGCCGCAGCCTATGGTTCCTTAGGTATGCACGGGGTAATACTTGTTACAACTAAGTCGGGTGTTAGTAAACGCGGTATAGGTGTTACAGTAACATCTTCATTTAACATTACCGAAATAGCGTTAACACCAAGACTTCAAAATGAATACGGTATGGGTGCCTTTGATGCTTTCTCTCCAGTTGGTAGTGACGGCAGACCTAATTTGGACTACCCGGGCTCATGGAGTTATGGCCCTAAAATGGAAGGTCAAACCTATACCAACTGGCTTGGCCAAACAGACACCTACTCCCCTAGAGGAAATCCTTATAAAGAATTTTATCAAAAAGGATACTCTATAACCAATGGTGTTTCCTTTGAAGGCACCACAGACAAAAGTGCCTTTAGAGTCTCTTTTACCAACCAAAACACACAAGGTATTATACCTAACAATACACTTGAAAAAAATACGGTAAATTTTCGGGCCTCTTCCAATTTAACCGAAAAGTTAAAGATTGACGGCAAAGTAACCTATATCAAGTCCCATGTAAAAAACAGACCAGAATTAGGCGAAGGCGCTTCCAATACAGCCTTACAACTATCCTTAATGCCAAGGGATGTACGCCTTACCGATGCCAAAAACAATACTATTGACGCTAACGGAAATGAAATTAAGTGGAATTTAGACAATACCTTTAACAATCCATATTGGGCTTTAAACAACGTTTTCAATGAAGACCATCGGGATCGCTTTCAAAGCGCATTCTCTGCCAAACTGGATATTTCAGACGCCTTCTATATTACTGGTAAAACAGGCTTAAACTACGTCGCAACAGAAGGCACCGAACACGCTGCCAGAGGAGGTCAGGCGAATTATAATGGGTTAGGAGGATACAGCACCAATACCAGTAAGAGCAGCTCTTGGAACTCCGATATATTAGCAACCTATACCACTAGCTTTTCTGGTCTTAACATCACCGCAAGTGTTGGAGCTAATTACAGATCCGATTCTGGTAAATCCATAGGCGTTTCAGGAAGGGATGAAAAAGTTCCTAATTTCTATAGAATCTCCAACTATGCCGTCGTTAGTGATTCCGATTATTTCTGGGAGAAGACCATGTATTCCTTTTATGGACTGGGACAAATTAGTTATGGAGGTTATTTATATCTGGATGCCACATTACGTAACGATAACTCGTCGGCTTTGCCAGCAGCCAATGATTCCTATTGGTATCATTCAGAAAATTTGAGTTTTCTTTTTTCGAAATTCTTCGGTTTAACTTCCAACACGTTTAACAAGGGAAAAATAAGAGCATCCTATGCTAAGGTAGGTAACGACACTAGTCCCTACAGAACGCAATCATCATACAGCATAGATCAAACCAGAACTTTGGATTATACGGTAGCTTCAATTCCAGGTTCCATACCAAACCCTAATTTACGTCCTGAAGTTTCCCATTCCTGGGAATTAGGTACAGAGTTGGGTTTCTTTAAAAACAGAATTCATTTGGACTTCACGTATTATGAAACACTAACCGAAGATCAAATCATGTCAATTCCCATTTCTGGAACTACTGGATTCGGGTCTTACACAACAAACGCCGGATCTATAAAAAACAAAGGATATGAGGCGCAATTGAACATCATCCCTTTTGAAACTGAAAACTTTAGTTGGGACATGGGACTTTCAATTACCAAAAGCAATTCAACTGTAAAAAGCATTGATGAATCGGTAGAGGCTATTACTCTAAACTCCCTAATGGCAGTATCAGTTGAAGCCAGGCCCGGAGAAGAGTTTGGTTCTATCTATGGCCTGGATTATTTGAGAGATAATTTTGGAAGAAAATTAATTACAGATGCCGGACTGGCACAACCAGGCGAACGCATTAAGCTAGGCTCTATTAATCCCGACTTTTATGGCGGTATCAGTAATAACTTTAAATACAAGAACTTCTCATTAAGAACGCTGGTAAGCTATCAAAAAGGTGGTGAGTTCTTTTCCTGGGGACGTGGTTACAGGCAAATGTTTGGTACAGACGAAACCTCATTAGTTGGTCGTGTAAATGGTATAGTTGAAGACGGCATCAACGAGCACACCGGCTTTGAAAATACAGTAGCTATTAATCCGCTGTTAAAAAATTACACAAACAATTTTGTCAGTAATATTAGAACCGACTTAATCTTTGATGCTTCAAACGTCAGAATGAAAGAAATTGCACTAACCTACAGTATACCCAAAAAAGCATTGGGAAATTCAGGCATTCAAGGTGTTAGTATATCAGCCACAGGTAGAAATTTGTTTTTCATCTACAATGCCGCTGAAGACATTGATCCCGAAGCCAGTAATGGTAGCAGTCCAACCGCAACAGCTTTAGAGCACGCCTCCTTACCCTCCACTAGGACTTATGGCATAAACGTAAACATCAACTTTTAAAACTTAAGGCAATGAAAAGAATACAAACTATACCCTATAAATTATTGGTTGTTTTACTAGTTGGAATGGTGATAACCTCTTGTGAGAATATTTTAGACGACGTAAGGCAAGATCCAAACAATGTGACCATCATAGATGATGCACCTCTATTCGCCAAAGCCGTCAGAAGTTTATTCAATGGCACTCTGGATGAAGGGTCGTATCGGTTTGCAGGGCAACATGCCCATTATTATGTTGCAGGAAGTACCGCCAGACCGCCAGATCAATATACAGATGGATTTGACGGTGCCTACAACGGCATTTACAACGGTATGTACAGTGGCGTAATTAAGCATATTGAGGAAGTATTGTATATTACCTCCCAACCAGAAACCGAAAACCCGGTCCGTTATGCTATGGCTGATATTATTGGGGTCATGGGATATGCCCGTATAACCGACGGTTTTGGAGAAGTTCCTTATACCGAAGGTGGCAAAGGTAAAACCGCTGATATTCTAACTCCAAAATACGATACTCAGGAATTTATTTATAACGATTTAATTCAGCGTTTAACGGCTAGCATTAATATTTTAACCGCTGCCGATCCTGCAATGGGCTACCCAAAGTCAGATCCTATTTTTAGCAACGATCTATCCAAATGGATACGATTGGCAAACTCGATAAAACTCCGATTAGGGATGCGATTAAGGTATGTTAACAACAGTTTATCTAAACAAATCGTAAACCAATGTTTAACCGCTCCTTTAATGGAAGACAATAGTCATAATGCGTCCATGATTGAAACCGAAGGAGATGGCAATGCTTGGTACAACAGACGCCTTGGCTATCCATCAATAAAAATGTCTACCATGTTAGTCAATCAATTAAAAGATACGTCGGATCCCAGACTTTCTGTTTTTGTGGCTCAGGATGCTAACGGTAATTATACCGGGCAAACCAACGGACTAAACGATGAAGCTTTTGGAAAATCAGATCTGGCGAGCAAATCCGATATGGGACTGACACTGTCTTCTCAGGACAGCAAACTTTATTTGATGACCGCTTCAGAAGTTTACTTCTTGAAAGCAGAAGCAGCCTTAGTTTACGACAACGATCCTGCAGAAGCTAATAACCTTTACAGAATGGGTATTGAAACTTCATTGAAACAATGGGATATTGATTCGGGGTCTATAACAACTTTCTTATCAAGCTCCACAGGAACTTTATCGGGAAGCACGACAGAACAAGAATCACAAATCGGCACCCAAATGTGGCTTGCTTTAACACCTAACTATTATGAAGGCTGGTGCCATATAAGAAGAACAGGATACCCCGCTATTGCAGAAAGAACCGATAGCGATCTGGAACGTGGTGTTACTAATGGTATCATGCCATCCCGCTTCTTGTATAGTTCTTTTGAATTAAGTACCAACGGCACAAATGTATCAGAAGCCATTGCCAGACAAGGAGCCAACAAGATTGACACACCTGTATGGTGGGATAAAAACTAAAACCGACAAAAATGATAAACCATATAATTATGAAACCATTTAAGATATTCTTCATTTTATTCATGTCGTTAACATGCATGCAATGCGACAGTAACGATGAGGCACCTCTGTTACCTATTGCCGACTTTCAGTTTCTGGTTGATGGTGCTTCCGTTACCTTCAATGGCACCGTTTCTAACGACACACAATCATACCTATGGGATTTTGGTGACGGCAATACGAGTACCGAAGAAGATCCTGTTTATGCTTATGCCGCGGCTGGCGATTATGAAGTTAGCCTAACAGCCACCAGTCCCAATGGTACTTTTGTAGAAACTAAAACAATTACCATTTTGCCCTCTTTTGAGATCTTGCTAACGGGTGGCCCTGCCAAACCAGAGGGAAAATCGTGGCGTCTTAAGGCCGCTTACACTGCCGGTCTCGAAGGTGCCAGTGGTGTAGAAAATTCGTTAAGCATCTTCCAGCCTTCGATTGATAATCTATTAAATGCTGTCGGGTTAGAAAAATCATATGAAGACACATTTACCTTTATTCATGATGGCAGCTACAAAATTGACAATGTAGACGGCAATAGTTTAATGGCCCTGATATATGCGAACTTCGAAAGGCAAGCAGACATTCGTGAAATTTCCTGGGATCCAAATCTGGTGCCTCTAGCCAATGTAATGTATACCCCTGTAACAGATGCCACCTGGAGTATTAGTGACGAAGATTTTTCGGTAACAGCAACAGATCCCGCAACAGGTGCTCCCTATCAAGCAGATTTTAGTGGAAAAAGGCGCCTTATTACCGGTGACTATTTCGGGTATAAGGATGCCAACGGGTTCGTTATTGTAAAGAGTATTACTGAAACTACAATGAATGTTGCCTTATCCATTGGCGCAGTGCCTCACCCCGACCTATACACGTTCCCGACTTTGATGTTTCATCTATCGTTTGAAGCAATATAAATAGTATTTTTAGTAGGTGAACAAAGAACGCATTTTATCGGTCAACACAAGTTATTTTGAAACAATGGAGATATTACAGAAACAACGTGATTTTTTTCAAACACAAAGAAGCCAACAAATGGCCTATAGAAAAGAGGCTTTAAAAAGGCTTGAACATGAGATCCTGTCGCGTGAGGACATGATATCCGATGCTATTTATGCGGATTTTAAGAAGCCTCGGTTTGAAACCATTTTTGCCGAAACCCAGTTTGTATTGGCAGAATTAAAAACATCCATAAAGTATTTAAGTACATGGGCAAAACCTAAACGCGTGAGACCATCCTTGGTCAATTTCCCATCATCCGATTGGGTTTACAAAGAACCTTACGGCAATGTTTTAATTATAGCCCCATGGAATTACCCATTCCAATTGGCTATTGCGCCTTTAATTGGTGCTGTTGCAGCGGGCAATACCGTTATTTTGAAACCATCGGAATTGACTCCCAACACCTCTAAGATCATTTCAGAAATTGTAGAAACCGCTTTTGCTCCCGAACATGTAGCGGTTGTTGAAGGAGGTGTTGAAGTATCACAAACTTTACTATCTCAAAAATGGGACTATATCTTTTTTACAGGTAGTACCCGGGTAGGCCGGATTGTTTATGAAAGCGCTGCTAAACATCTAACGCCCGTAACACTCGAACTAGGAGGCAAGAACCCCTGCATTGTGGATGAAACTGCTTCTTTAAACCTTGCCGCTAAACGGATTGTATGGGGTAAATTTTTAAATGCCGGTCAAACTTGTATCGCCCCCGACTATATTTTAGTGCATCAAACTATAAAAGACCAGTTCGTAGAGGCCCTGAAGAAGCATATTGAGATATGTTATGGTTCGAATATTGAAGCTTCTCCTGACTTTTCACGCACCGTTAGCGCGTCTCATTTTAACCAATTAATAGCGCTTTTAGAAGGTCAGGACATCCTTTTTGGAGGCCATAGTAATCCTGAAGACCGTTTTATAGAACCTACACTTGTTAACGAACCGGCTATGGACAGCCCACTTATGAAAGGCGAGATCTTTGGCCCCATACTTCCTATCCTTTCATATCAGGACGACACAGATATTGCCAAAATTATTACTACTTACGACAAACCTTTGGCTACTTATGTATTCTCTAACAAAAAAGACTTTCAGAAAAAAATTATAGACACCTACAGTTTTGGTGGTGGCGCTATAAATGACACCTTAATACAAATAGGCAATAAAAGGTTACCCTTTGGAGGCGTTGGACAAAGTGGTTTAGGTGCTTATCACGGAAAATTGTCTTTCAATCTCTTTTCGCATCAAAAAGCAATTATCAAAAAAGCAAACTGGCTGGACATCCCGTTACGTTATGCACCGTACAATTTACCTTTGCACTTAGCTAAAAAAATAAAACATTTTTTTTGAAAAGAATAAAAAAGCTATTATCAACATTTTGTTAGTCACCAAAACCCGTTTTTGGATATTAAAAAGCGTATTCAATTGAATACGCTTTTTACAACTAACTTGGAAATTTATCTCTAATTCTATCTAAACACAAATTATGGATACTCCCTTCGTGGGTATGGTGTTTAGACATATCTGGAACATAAGTACCATCTTGCACCTGCCCGCCAATTTTTTGATAGGCTTCTCTAAACGTCTGCCCTTCCATTACAAGCGTGTTGATGTTATCTACTGTGAATAAATACTTATATAAATCACTATTAATATCCACATCTTTAACGATAACCTGTTGGATAGAATAATTGAAAATATCTAAAATATCCTTGATCTCTTCGAAGGCAGCAATCATGTTTTCTTTTAATAGCTGATAATCCCTATGGTAACCACTTGGTAAATTATTGGTTATTAAGACCATTTCACTTTGTAGCGCCTGAATCTTATTACACTTGCCGCGAATCAACTCGAATACATCTGGATTCTTTTTATGAGGCATAATACTACTGCCTGTTGTTAACTCATCTGGAAAAGAGATAAATCCAAAATTCTGACTCATATACAAACAAATATCCATTGCAAAACGTGCCATGGTATTGGCTAAACTGCCTAATGCCGCAGAGATCGTACGCTCATTTTTACCGCGTCCCATCTGTGCTGCAACAACATTGTACTTCAATGTTGAAAAGGCCATCTCCTGTGTGGTAAACTCTCGGTCTATTGGAAACGAACTTCCATAACCAGCAGCCGATCCAAGCGGATTCTGATCTACGGTTTTAATGGCTGCATCTAACAAGAATACATCATCAATCATCAGTTCGGCATAAGCCGAAAACCATAATCCAAAGGACGAAGGCATGGCTACCTGCAGATGTGTATAACCAGGCAACACCTTATCTTTATAGGTTTCGGATTGTTCGAGGAGCGTATCGAAAAGCGCTTTTGTTTTTTCTCGAACGATGATTAAGTTTTCTTTGTAATACAAATGACAAGCTACCAGAACCTGATCGTTTCTGGAACGTGCAGTATGTATCTTTTTACCAACATCGCCTAAAGCCACCGTGAGTTCGTATTCAATTTTAGAATGTACGTCTTCAAACTGGGCATCGATAACAAATTCGCCCGCTTCAATTTCATTTTCCAAAACCTGTAAACCTCCCAACAGTTGCTCTAATTCAATTGTAGTGAGTATTCCTATCTTATGCAACATCTTAGCATGTGCCTTGGAAGCAATTACATCGTATTTAGCGATATGAATATCTATTTCCCTATCGTTACCTACTGTAAATTGCTCTATTTTTTTATCAATCGATATGCCTTTGTCCCAGAGTTTCATTTTAATATTTGTTTATGTGTTTAACCGTTTATTTGTTAAATTGTATGATTTATTACACACGATTACACGATTACACGATTACACGATTACACGATTACACGATTACACGATTACACGATTACACGATTACACGATTACACGATTACACGATTACACGATTACACGATTACACGATTACACGATTCAACAATTCTACGTAAATATTTATTCCTTCTTCAATTTCATTAAGATAAATAAATTCATTTGCCGAATGCGAACGTGTGCTATCTCCTGGCCCCAATTTCAACGACGGACAGCTTAATACGGCCTGATCGGATAATGTTGGTGATCCGTAGGTCGTTCTTCCCATAGCCATACCTGCTTTAACCAAATCATGATCCATTGGAATGGACGATGAATTTAAACGCAAACTTCGCGGTGTGATACTTGTACACGGCGATTGCGTTTGTAAGATCTCTGCTATTTCCGCATTGGTATAAGCATCATTTACACGTACATCGATAACCAAATCGACATGACCGGGCACCACATTATGCTGCGATCCTGCATTGATTTGAGTTACTGTTAGTTTTACATCACCTAAAGCTTCTGAACCTTTATCAAATTTAAAATCTTTAAACCACTGCAACACACCTATCGTATTATAAATAGCATTATTATCGTTGGGATGTGCTGCATGACTTGGTGTTCCTGCAACGACAGCATCAAACACAACCAATCCTTTTTCGGCTACAGCTAAATTCATTAGTGTAGGCTCCCCCACAATGGCCACATCAACCTTAGGAATTACAGGTAACATACTGTTTAACCCATTAGGGCCACTACTTTCCTCTTCTGCAGAAGCCACGATAACCAAATTGTATTTTAAATCTTTTGAATTGTAGAAATAGGTAAACGTTGCTATTAAAGACACCAAACAGCCTCCAGCATCGTTACTTCCTAATCCGTATAATTTACCATCTTCAACAATCGCTTTAAACGGATCTTTAGTGTACGCACTATTGGGTTTTACGGTATCGTGATGCGAGTTTAACAACAATGTTGGCTTACTGGCATCGAAATGCTTATTAACAGCCCAAACGTTATTTTGTGTACGCTTATAATCAATATCATAACGCTTAAACCAAGCCTCAATATGTAATGCCGTTTGATCTTCTTCTGAAGAAAAAGACTGCGTTTCTATTAATTGTTTTAATAGCGCAATCGCATGGGTTGTTAATTCTTGTTGCGTCATATTATAAGGTTATGGTTGTAAAGTTATTGTTTTCCCGGGTTAACATGGATGTATTCCCCATATTTATACTCGCCACACCATTATGCAACGCATCGAAACAATTTTCTAATTTCGGTAACATACCATCGGCAATAATACCTTGCTCCAACAACTCCTCATATCGTTTAGCATCGATATGCTTAATGACCGAGTTTTTATCATTTATATCTTCTAAAACACCATTAAGCTCAAAACAGTAGTAAATAGATGTTTCATAAAGGTTGCTCATGCCAACAGCTATCTGTGAGGTAATGGTATCGGCATTCGTATTTAAAAGCTGGCCATTACCATCGTGCGTAATCGCGCAAAAAACAGGCGTAAAACCGGCTTCAATTAGTTTATTTACGGAATGATATGCCACTGATTTTACATCACCAACAAATCCAAAATCAACATCTTTCACAGGGCGTTTATCGGAAGTGATGCTATTTGCATCGGCTCCTGTTAATCCTACGGCATCAATTTTTAGAGCTTGCAACTGGGCTACTATATTTTTATTCACCAATCCCCCATAAACCATGGTAATTACTTCTAAGGTTTCAGCATCGGTAATACGACGTCCATTAACCATTTTGGATTCGACACCTAACTTTGAAGCAATGTGTGTAGCACGTTTACCACCTCCATGTACTAAAATTTTCTTTCCCTCCAGCTTTGAGAATAGATTTAAAAAGGCTTGCAGTGCCGAAACATCTTCAATAATGTTCCCTCCTATTTTTACTATGGATAGTTTTTCCATGTATATTTTAATTAGTCATTACGAGTCGTATTCGACGAAGTGATCTGTATCTAATACAGAGATTGCTTCAATCGTTCCTCATTTGCAATGACGTTATTTTTCTATTTATTACTTTCTAATATTTTCTTAAGTACCAATTGCGCTGCATATGTTCTATTGTTAGCTTGTTCAATAACTAGTGAGCTATCACTATCTAAAACGGCATCTTCAACAATAACGTTACGTCTTACGGGTAGACAGTGCATAAACTTGGCATGGCCTAATTTTTCTTTGGTAATCATCCAATTGGGATCGGTATTTAAAACTTTCCCATAGTTCTCATAACTACTCCAGTTCTTAACGTAAACAAAATCGGCATCCTTGAACGCTTTTTCCTGATCGTGAATCACAGGGGTGTCCCCTACAACATCTGGACTTAAATCGTAGCCTTCGGGATTTGCTATCACAAAATCCACATCCATTTTTTGCATGGCCTGAGTAAAGCTATTGGCTACAGCATGCGGTAATGCTTTTATATGAGGTGCCCAGCTTAGCACCACTTTTGGTCGCTCTTTTTTAGCATACTCTGAAATTGTAATTGCATCGGTTAATCCCTGTAATGGATGCCCTGTGGCACTTTCCATATTTACAAGCGGAACCGAAGCGTAAGTTTTAAAGGCATTCAAAACCTCTTCACTTTCATCCTTTGCTTTATCCGTTAGTGTTGGAAATGCTCTAACCGCAATAATATCACAATATTGTGACACCACTGCTGCCGCTTCTTTAATATGTTCGGCTGTATTACCATTCATAACGGTACCATCACCAAACTCAATGCCCCAAGCATCTCCTGAAACATTCATTACAATCGGGTTCATCCCCAAGTTCAAAGCCGCCTTTTGCGTACTTAAACGCGTACGCAGACTAGAATTAAAGAATAACAGCCCAAGTGTTTTATTACGTCCTAATTCCAAATGCTTTAAGGGGTTCGACTTTAATGTTTTTGCTTCCTCAATCCAAGAATTTATATTATCTATATCATGTATAGAGGTGTAATGTTTCATGTTTTTATTTTTTTATTTGTTAGACCTATAAGGTTATACCCCTCTTGATAGGTCTTATTTAATTTTCGTATACGGTATTTTATTCTCGATAGCGTTCAATATAAACTGATCTTCCAACCCGTTGACTATCCAGGTCTCTATATTCGATTTTTTGGCTACAGCCGCCGCCTCTATCTTCGATTGCATCCCGCCACTACCATGCGATGACTTCGAATTGACCACTTCGCGCTGCAAAGCTTCAAAATCCTCAACAACCTCAATGGTTTTTGGCGTCCCATTTTCCATCGACTCTTTGGTATAAATACCATTGGTATTAGTAGCTATAATGAATAAATCAGCATTCAATAAAGAAGCTGTTAATGCGCCTAGTTTGTCATTATCTCCAAATTTTATTTCATCGGTCGCCACAGTGTCATTTTCATTAATGATCGGAATGTAATTATTATTTACCAGTACGTTAATGGTATTCACTATATTGGTCTTGCTTTCCCTCTTTTCAAAATCTGAATACGACAATAAACACTGTGAAGACAGTAAGCCATACTCTCTGAAAATTTCCTGATAAATCCTTATTAAGTGTGGTTGACCAATAGATGCCAGGGCCTGTTTTACAAAAACTTCCTTTTGTTTACTTTCCAGTTTAACAAACTGCTTGGCTACAGCTATGGCTCCCGAACTAACAATAATAAACTCATGCGTATCCTGAAGTGCAGCTATCTGGCTCGCTATATCCTCAATTTTACCTCTGGAGATGTTATTGGTCTCTTTAGTAAGCGTGTTAGAACCGACCTTTAGTAATATACGTTTCTTTTTTTGCATGCCTATCGTATTTGTCCGTTACCATGCACATACCATTTATTGGTCACTAAATGTTGTAACCCTATAGGCCCTCGCTGATGCAATTTATCTGTGCTAATCGCCAATTCGCCTCCAAGCCCTAATTGCCCACCATCAGTAAAACGGGTAGAAGCATTATGATAAACCGCTGCGGTATCTACATTTTCCATAAACACTTTGGCCTCATCTTCATTAGTTGTAATGATAGATGACGAGTGCCCTCCCGAATATTTATTAATCATGGCTATGGCTTCCTGTGTCGAATCGATTTCTGCTATTGCGATCTTAAAATCTAAAAATTCCTGATACCAAACAGCATCTGATTCGATTGGCTCAACACTTTCAAATTTAGTTACACTTTTATCTCCTAAAATATGAACATCAAACTTCTTTAATTCTGAAATTAAATTGACTATAAAAATTTCTTTATCTGGAAGGTTTGCATCTATCAATACCTTATCAAGTGCGTTGCACGCCGAAATTTTAGCTGTTTTAGCATTAATAATCACCTTTAAAGCGGTTTCCAAATCCGCCTCTTTATGCACATACACAAAATTATTACCACGGCCACTAACAATAACCGGACAGGCAGCGTGTTGTTTTACAAAAGCAATTAACCGTTCGCCCCCTCGAGGCACAATTAAATCCACTTTTTGTGTTGGCTTTTCTAAAAAGGCCTGGGTTTCGGTTCGGTTATATTGTAAATACTCAACCCAATCTGTTGTGGAGCCATTAGCCTTTAAAGCTTCGTGCCAAAGTTCAACAATTTTTAAATTGGACTTTGTGGATTCCTTCCCGCCTTTTAATAAAATTTTATTTCCCGATTTAAAAGCAATACCAGCCGCCTCTACAGTTACATCGGGACGTGATTCGTAAATAATCAATACCGTACCGAATGAGGCTGTTTTATTATACACTTGCATCCCGTTATCATGCTTAAAACTAAAACGCTCTACTCCCACCGGGTCCTCCTGTGAAGCCAAATGTGTCACCGAAGCAATCATTTCATCTACTTTGGCATCATTAACTTTCAAACGATCGTACATGGAAATATCATCACCATTATAGGCTTCTAAATCACCTTTATTAATGGCTATAATTGCAGCGCGTTCTCGTTCTAAAAGGGATGCCATTTCTAGCAATACAGCGTTTCTTGTTTCAATTGATAATAGGGTATTCATTTTTTAATTTCTTATTTTCAAAGCTTAAAACTATAAGATTACAGCTATTTCACTTCATTTTGTTATTCAACTTCTACCAATGCCAACGCTTCTTTAAGCGCCACGAAGAACTGATCTACATGTTCCTTTTTAATGGTTAACGGAGGTAGAATACGTAACACATTAGGATTTTTAGCACTTCCTGTAAATATTTTGTGTTTAAAAATGAGTTCTTTTCTCAGTTCCGCAATGGGGAAGTTAAACTCCAAGCCTAGCATCAACCCTCGTCCTTTTAACTGCTTTACCCCTTGTATGGCTTGGGCTTTTTCTATGAAATACGCCGAAACTTCCTCCGCATTTTGCATAAGGCTTTCGCTTTCCATAACCTCCAAAACGGCCAGTGCTGCAGCACATGCCAGATGATTTCCTCCAAACGTGGTACCTAGCAACCCAAAAGAGGCTTGAATATCGGGATGGATTAAAATACCACCTACTGGAAACCCATTCCCCATACCTTTGGCCATGGAAATAATATCGGGTACTATACCATGCTTCTGAAAGGCAAAAAAATCGCCCGTACGCCCATAACCGCACTGAATTTCATCGGCTATGTACAAAGCCCCGTACTGCTTACACAGCGTACTCAGGTTTTGATAAAAATCGGCAGAAGCTTCATCAAGTCCTCCTATACCTTGAATACCTTCAACGATAACAGCACATACATCATCTGTCTTTAAAGCTAATTCAACCGCTTCAACATCACCTAGATCGGCAAAAATCACTTCTTGTTGTGCATTGATAGGCGCAATAATTTTGGGATTATCGGTAGCTGCTACTGCCGCCGAAGTTCGTCCGTGAAAGCCATTTTTAAAGGCTATTACTTTTTTCTTTCCAGTGTGGAACGATGCGAGCTTTAAAGCATTTTCATTGGCTTCTGCTCCGGAGTTACATAAAAACAATTGATAATCTTCACAACCTGAAAGCTTCTCCAATTTATCGGCCAAAGCTACTTGCAAGGGGTTTTGAATAGAATTACTGTAAAACCCTAAGTTTTCCAGTTGCTCGCTCACTTTAGAAACATAGGTTGGATGTGAATGGCCTATGGAAATTACGGCATGTCCCCCATAAAGATCCAGATATTGTGTTCCTTCTTCATCATAAACCCAAACATCTTTAGCTTTTACGGGTGTTACATTGTATAATGGATAAACGTCAAATAATGGCATTTTAATTCTTTTTAATTTGATTAATTTTTTCAAATGAAGCGACGATACCTTGTATTAAGGCCGAGCTTAACCCTTGGTGCTCCATAGCATTCAACCCCTCAATAGTACAACCACTAGGTGTAGTTACACGGTCTATTTCCTGCTCCGGATGTTTTCCAGTTTCAATTAACAGACTCGCTGCTCCAAAACAGGTTTGTACAGCTAATTCGTGCGCTTCATGTGCTTCGAAACCTAATTGGATCGCACCTTGCGTGGTAGCACGTACCAAACGCATCCAGAAAGCGATTCCACTGGCACAAATAACCGTAGAAGCCTGAATAAGCTCTTCAGGAATAACCAAGGTAGTTCCTAACTGATTGAATATATCCTGTGCTAAAGCCACTTTATCCTGCGCTTTATCATTGGCCGCAATACAGGTCATCGATTTACCGATAGAAATGGCTGTATTTGGCATGACCCTGATAATATTTTTATCACTTCCAACAATTCCTTCTATTCGTGGTATTTCAACGCCTGCCGCAACCGAAATAACAATGTGCTTATCGGTAATTTTTGACGACACACTTTCCAGAACCTTATCAATATGTTTAGGCTGTAATGCAAAAATGACCATATCAGACTGTTCTACGGCCAACTCATTATCATTCGTAACAGTAACATTATCCAATGTTCTGTAACCATCCACATTTACCGTGTTTTTATCACTTAAATACAACGACGTAAACGTATTATTCTTAATAAGTCCTTTGGCGATCGAACTTCCTAAATTACCTGTTCCTATAATGGCTATTTTCATGTTATATTTTTTTATTTGTCATTGCGAATCACGTCAAAGCATGATGTGGCAATCTCTTTAATTTGAAGAGATTACTTCGTCGTACCTCCTCGTAATGACGTTTTAGTTATCAAAAATAGGTTCCTTTTAAATGCAATCCTGTTGTTTCTTCCAGCGCAAACATCAAATTCATATTCTGAATGGCTTGTCCTGAAGCTCCTTTTAATAAATTATCTATAACACTTGTTATTAACAATTTGCCATTGTGTTTATGTAAATGTATTAAACATTTGTTGGTATTAACAACTTGCTTTAAATGCAAAACATCATCTGACACAAAGGTGAAGGCTGCCTCTTTATAAAAATTAGTATAAAGTGTTTTAGCCTCTTCTACCGAACCTTCAAAATCGGTATATAGTGTTGCAAAAATACCTCTCGAAAAATTCCCTCGGTTAGGCATAAACAAAATATCGGAAGAAAACCCATGCTGTAATTGCTTAACCGACTGATTGATTTCACCCAAATGCTGATGCGTAAACGGCTTGTAATAGGAAAAGTTATTGTCCCGCCAAGTATAATGCGTCGTTGCCGATAACGAAGTTCCTGCTCCGGTCGCTCCGGTAACTGCATTGATATGCACGTCGTTATTCAACAATCCTGCATTCGCCAATGGTAATAACCCTAACTGAATTGCCGTTGCAAAGCAGCCTGGATTGGCAATATAATTGGCTTCTTTAATCGTTTCTCTTTGTAATTCCGGCAATCCGTAAACAAATGTTTTGTTATTAAAAATCTTGTCTGCTTCCAGCCTAAAATCGTTACCTAAGTCAATAATTTTAGTTTTTTCCGAAAAGGTATTAGCCGATAAAAATTTGACCGAATTCCCATGCCCCAGACATAAAAATAAAACATCTATATCGGGATACACCGTATCGGTAAACTCAAGTTCTAGTGAGCCCACCAGGTCCTGATGCACTTTACTTATTTTATTTCCTGCGTTAGATGTACTGTATACAAAGTTAATTTCTGCTTGTGGATGATTTATTAAGAGTCTAATCAACTCACCCGCAGTGTAACCTGCACCACCAATAATTCCAACCTGAATCATAATTTAAGAGTTTACTTGTTGATATATTTTGTTTTGGTTTCCAAAGATTTTAATAAATCCTTTCGCTTCGTCTGCTGTCCAACCTTTATTCTCTTCTCCATAACTGCCAAACTTCGCACTCATTAAATCATGTTCTGATGAAATACCATCCAAGGTAAAGTGATATGGCTTTAACGTTACAGTTACATCTCCGGACACTTTATCCTGACTACTTTGTAAAAAGGCTTCCATGTCTCGCATGACAGGATCTAAATACTGTCCTTCGTGCAAGTGCATCCCATAAAAACTGGCAATATATTCCTTATGTTGTAACTGCCATTTAGTAAGGGTATGCTTTTCAAGCAAGTGATGTGCTTTTATTGTGATTAGAGCTGCGGCAGCTTCAAAACCAACACGCCCCTTAATACCAACAATCGTATCACCAACATGGATATCTCTTCCAATGGCATAGGCAGAGGCTAAATTATTTAAAGTTTCAATATTTATCTCCGGATCGTTTTCTATACCATTTACTGCGACTAACTCTCCCTTCTCAAAAGTTAATTTCACCTTTTCTTCTTCAGTATGTTTTAACTGCGAAGGATAAGCTTCGCCCGGCAATGGCTTTTCGGAGGTCAAGGTCTCCGAACCACCAACGCTGGTTCCCCAAAGTCCCTTATTAATCGAGTACTTTGCCTTTTCCCAAGACATGTCAATACCATTGGCTTTTAAATAGTCAATTTCTTCCTGTCTAGTTAATTTTTCATCTCTAATAGGCGTGATAATCTGTATTTCTGGTGCTAGTGTTTGGAAGATCATATCAAAACGCACTTGATCGTTTCCTGCTCCAGTGCTTCCGTGTGCTATGTATTCTGCACCAATACTCTTAGCATACTCAATAATTTCAATAGCTTGAATAATGCGTTCTGCACTTACTGATAGAGGGTAAGTATTATTTTTTAATACATTTCCAAAGATTAGGTACTTTACCACTTTTTGGTAAAAGGTAGCCACAGCATCTATATTTTTATAGGTTGTAACTCCCATTTTATAAGCATTCGACTCAATGTGGTCAATTTCTGTTTTTGTAAATCCACCCGTATTAACACTTACTGCGTGTACGTCGTACTCCTTTGATAAGCTTACCGCACAATAAGAGGTGTCTAATCCTCCACTATAAGCTATGACTAATTTTTTCATACGTTTAAATTTTGATAATTCATTTGATTTTATATTAATTATAAAATTGAGAACGTATGCAATCGCTACGCTCTCACATTAAAAATTTTAAACATTCCCTTTTGTGAAAAAATGCTTAAATTTTATTAATGTTCATTTTATGTGTTCAATTTTATTGTTTTATCGAAAAGTAACTCCCAAATTATTCTATCTAAAACTATTATTTGGTCACTACCTGTCCGTTTTTTTATCTTTTTTTAAAAACATTGTTTCTTTAATATGCTTAAGCCTATTAAAAACCTTTTCTTTTATTATTTTATGTTTCCTTTTGCCTACAGCTTTAGGATCATACAACATGCCCGTACACAAGCACATTTTTCTATTGGTACGCGTTAACACATCGTAATTTTGACAGGTTTGGCAACCATCCCAAAAAGACTGGTCATCGGTTAACTCTGAAAACGGTACGGGTTTATATCCCAAATCGCTATTTAGCTTCATAACAGCAACTCCTGTCGTGATACTAAACACTTTAGCATCAGGAAATTTAGTCCTGGAGTGCTGAAACACTTTATGTTTAATTTTTTTAGCCAACCCTACACCTCTGTAGTCTGGATGCACTATCAAACCTGAATTCGCTACATATTTACCATGTCCCCAAAGTTCGATGTAGCAAAATCCGGCAAACTTATCACCATCTAAGGCTATAACCGCGTTACCATTCTCTAGCTTTTTTGTAATGTATTCTGGTGTACGTCTAGCGATACCAGTCCCCCTTACAGCAGCTGATTCGGCTATAGTTTCGCAAATAATTTCTGCGTATTTAGAATGTGATTTATCAGCAATAACAACTTTCATTGTTTTGATTTTGAATTAACTTTTGTAAAATATTTTCTATTGAAAAAAGAACCGGACTCACCTGTGTTCCAAATAAGAAGCGCACCCTTACGGGCGACGGGGAAAAAAGCGACGCTCACCACAAGAAATAACTGTAGTAGAATTGAAATATGACGATATGTTCAATATATCTGTAAACATCTTTGTTTTTAGAAAGGTAAAAGTATTATTTTATTTTTTACCATAAAAACGAATCTCTCAGTTTTTAGAAAATATTGCGAATTATTGACACATTAAGTTTTTTTGTGCAATAATTTACAAAATAACGATCGTTTATTGTGTTTTTACTAAAGCTCTTTTCTTATCCAGCTTAATACGCTTCTTGTCTACATCTAAAAGTATAAATAAAAGGCCATATACTTTTTCCCCTACATTGTTTCGTACTAACTATGTTATAAGACTTTGATATATGGGACTCAACCGTTTTTATAGTTACCACCTTAAATAAAAGCCTCTCAAGAATAAAATTGAGAGGCTTTTTTATCCATTATATTTCGGTTAATCCAATTCTCTTACCCAAATATTCCGATAACTAACACCACTATTATCGCCATGATCCTGAAGCATCAAAGCCGCCTTTCCGTGTGGTTTATTTTTTGGCCATCCAATATACTCAGTTGTCCCTTTAATCTCCACATGATCCTGAATTAAGACATTATTGTGCAACACTGTAATGGTTGCCGACTTAGTTTTAATACCATTGGCATCAAATTCTGGAGCGCGGTATATAATATCGTAGGCATTCCATTCGCCAGACGGCACTGAAGCTTTTACCAGTGGCACATGTTGCTTATAAATAGCACCTACCTGACCATTCACATAGGTATCATTATCATTATTATCTAACACTTGAACTTCGTATCGCTTTTGCAAAAACACACCACTATTCCCTCTATGCTGGCCACTCCCCCTTACCTCTTTAGGAGATCGCCATTCGATGTGCAACTGAACACTGCCAAATTTACGTTTGGTTTGAATATTTCCTGATCGGTCTTTAACGGTCATACTACCATCTTCATTTAATATCCAACTAACCTTACCTAAATCTTTTGAAGATTCCCATTCGTTGAAATTTGTTCCGTCAAAAAGCACAATAGCATCTGAGGGTGGCAAATTATTACTTCCGGGAATTACTTTTTTAGGTTTTGGCTCGTAAAACTCTGTGGCTTCAGGTCTTGTAGGTTCCGCTTTATGCTCTTTAACCGATATACCACCATTACCTTGAGCCTGTGTATAACAAGAGATACAGACAGCAGTACCGAGAATTATTTTCACAAACTTCATAGCTATTTATTGTATAAAACGTCCAATCAAATACTGTATCTATTAAAGCTCTTTGATCTTAATATTCCTAAACCAAACTGGATTTCCATGATCTTGCAAACCAATATGACCTGTTTGATATTTACCAAAGCCTTCCCAGCCTTTAAATTTTGAGTTATTTACCATTTTATCCCAGTCTTCGCCATGCACCGGAAATGTCATTACTTCGGTTCCGTTCATTGAGACTTTTCCCTGGTTTGTTTTATGATTCACTTCCAAAACACACAAATTCCATTCTCCCGCAGGCTTTACTAAGTTATCCGGACAAGCGATCATATCGTACAGCGAACCTGCCTTATGAGTACCTCCTTCCACGAACGAATCAGGATGTTTAGCATTATCCAACACCTGGATCTCAGGACCGGTCTGATAAGCTTCATTAAATTTTTCATCTTCAAAAACGCTCCAGAAAATACCACTATTGCCTTTTTCAGATATTTTCCATTCTAAAGACAGCACAAAATTGGTAAACTTCTGTTTTGTAATAATATTTTTTCCTCCTTTTTCTCCAGGTGTAAAAGCCATTGCTCCTTCTTCAATAGTCCATTCTGAGGGCATTTTATCCATACGATAGCCTCGCCAATTATCAAATGAAGTGCCATCAAAAAGTGTAACCCATTCCTTTTTGGTATTAGTTTCTATAACTTCAGCCGAACTTTCTTCAACAATTGCATTTTCTTTTTTTTGTTTGCAAGAAACAGTTACCACTAAGGTTATTAACAAATAAATAAATGATCTCATATGTTTAGTTTTAAGTTTTCTTTTTAAATAATTTGGTTCTTAACTAATTAAATTCCCTTCATCGTCCCATTGGGCAATGTCACCCCTTTTTGATTGGTCTACACATTTAGCCAACCAAGCTTCTTCATATTCAAAACCATGTTTTTTAAGAATATGATCTGGTACACCATCCCATACATTTGGTGTGTTACCTTTGTACCCCAACTCTTCCATTCCTATTTTTGAAGTATAGTAGCCCGTAAGCGTTAAATTACGTAGTCTGGTAAAAAAAGCTTCGCCTTGTATTAATTCAGGTTTTGTTTTACCTGGATAGGCTATTTGATCGCATATATTAAATTGTTCTTCTTCAGAACATTTAATAAATTCTTTGTTATACAGTTTATTACTAAAACTATCTAACCACATCACCCCTCCCCTTAATGGAGTTTGATGCTCCCGTATATCTTTTACAATAAATGCTATAAACTCAGCAGTATCTGCCTCGGTAGCCGAAGCATATGCTTCACTCTTTGGTAAGATTATATCACAGAGAACGGCGATTGTTGAAAGTTCATGCTCGCTAAAAAATACTGATTCAAATAGTTTTTTATCTCTTAACTTTTCACTCTCAGTCCTTCCATACAAAAGACCCTCTTCAGCTTTAGGTAATCCGTCTGGTTTTTGCACGTTTGAAGTACAACCATTTAGCGCCAATCCAGTTGCTACGGAACCTAACAGTATCGATTTTAAACTATCGCGTCTATTCATTTCTACAAATTACTAAATATTTTGTTTTTTCAACTCACTAACAATATAATCGCAAGTTCGCCAAGACAAAGCCAATATGGTCCACGTTGGGTTTTTATCTGCTTGGGACACAAAAGGCCCAGCATCTACAACAAATACGTTATCGGCATCATGCAATTGTTGGTACTTATTTGTAACCGATCTCTTCGGATCATTCCCCATGCGTGTGGTTCCCACTTCATGTATAATTCTGCCCGGAGCCAGTAATCCAAATTCTTCATCTTCTGTAGGCTTATTACCTAGGGCATGCCCCCCCATTCCATCTATAATCTCTTCAAAAGTATCGTGCATATGTTTGGCCTGCAAAATTTCATGCTTACTCCATTTATAATGAAATCTTAATACAGGGATTCCCCATTCATCAACAACATCAGGATCAATCTCGCAATAATTACTTTCCATTGGAATACTTTCACCTCTACCAGACAATCCTACCATAGCGCCATAAAACTTCTTAACATCGTCTCTTAAAGCATTTCCATAACCACCAACATTGCCTCCAATAAACTTATTCAAGGCATCTATATTAAACCCGAATCCGTATGCTGGCATCCCAAGTCCTCCAGATATTTCAATATGATAACCTCTTGGGAAATTTAATTTTTTATTGTCTCCCCACCATGGTGTATAGACATGCATCCCTCCAACACCATCTTCATTGTAGGTTTCTCTATTCATTAAATCGGGCACAAATGCAACACGTCCCGATCCGGTAGAATCATGCAGGTATTTACCAACTAACCCGCTACTATTTCCTAATCCATCCTTATGTGTTTTGCTCTTGGAATTTAACAAGATCCTAGCCGTACTACATGCTGAAGCTGCTAAAACAATAACTCTGGCATTTAATTTATATTCCTTTCTATCCAGTTTATTTATAAAAATAACACCTGTTGCTTTTCCAGAATCATCTGTAACGACCTCCCTAACCATAGAATCGGTAAAGAGCTTGATCTGTCCGCCAGATTTTTGAGCTGGAAAAATTAAGCAGGAACCCGAGGAAAAATCAGCATATGCACTACACGACCTATTACATTGGCTACAATAAAAGCAAACGCCTCTCTCATTATTAATGGCCTTTGTTAAGATTGATAACCTTGAGGGATATACAGGCACATTGGCATTTCTAGCACCTTTAATATAATACATTTCATGGAGCCTTGGCTTTGGTGCTGGCAAAAAGAATCCATCAGGGTCATTGGGTAAATTTTCGTTACTACCAAAAACACCAATAAGTTTATCTACTTTGTCGTAGTAAGGCTTAACATCGTCATAGGAAATTGGCCAATCGTCTCCCAAGCCATCTAAACTTTTTCGTTTAAAGTCCAACGGCCCAAATCGCAAAGAAATACGTCCCCAATGATTTGTTCTTCCTCCTAGCATTCTAGAGCGAAACCAGTCAAACTTAGTTCCATTCTTTTTGGTGTAAGGTTCGCCTTCGATATCCCAGCCACCATAAGCAGCATCAAAATCTCCAAAATCCCTAGTTGTACTCGCTCCTCGCCTTGGCGATTCGTAAGACCATTTTAACTGTGTTCTTGACTCGGGATTTGCGGGATCGAAAAACGGCCCCGCTTCAATAACAGCTATATTTAAACCAGCTTCTGACAGTATTTTTGTAGCCATACCACCACCAGCTCCTGAACCTACAATAATAATGTCGAATGTTTCTGGAGCTTCTTTTATCTGCATGATTTAATTATTTTAAAAATGGATTGATTTACTTATAGTCCTAGTATTTTCTTTAATTGGTTTTCATCAATTTCAGCACCTGCAAAGTCATCAAAACTCTTTCCAACTGCCTCTATAATGTGTTTTTGAATAAAAGGTGCACCCTCTCTAGCCCCTTGCTCGGACGATTTGATACAGCATTCCCATTCCATAACCGCCCATAAATCGCAATTGTACTTGGTAAGTTTAGAGAAAATACTTTTAAAATCGACTTGCCCGTCACCTAAGGATCTAAATCTTCCTGGACGATCTTCCCAGTTTTGATATCCTCCATAAACACCACTCTTTCCTGAAGGTATAAATTCGGCATCTTTAACATGAAACATCTTTATATGTTCATGATAGTAATCTATAAACTTCAAATAATCCAATTGTTGTAGCACAAAATGGCTGGGATCGTATAATATATTCACCCGTTTATGGCCTCCTGTTGCTTCTAAAAACCGCTCAAAAGTCACACCATCGTGTAAATCTTCTCCTGGATGGATTTCGTAACATACATCTACACCATTATCTTCAAAAACATCCAAAATGGGTAGCCAACGTTTTGCTAATTCCCCAAATCCCATCTCCACAAGCCCTGCTGGTCGTTGTGGCCAAGGATACATGGTATGCCAAAGTAAAGCTCCCGAAAATGTAGCATGTGCATTAATCCCCAAATGCTTACTAGCTATAGCCGATTTTTTCACTTGATCTACAGCCCACTCGGTACGCTTCTTAGGATTATTTTTACAGTCGTTAGGCGCAAAATTATCGAACATTAAATCGTAAGCAGGATGAACTGCCACAAGTTGCCCTTGAAGATGGGTAGATAATTCTGTAATTTCCAACCCATACGATTGCACTTTACCTTTTAATTCATCACAATAGGTTTTACTAGTAGCAGCCTTATCTATATCGATAAAACGTGATTCCCACACCGGAATCTGAATACCTTTATAACCTAAATCTGATGCCCATTTACAAATACCATCTAATGTATTGAACGGCGCTTGGTCTCCTGCAAATTGCGCTAAGAAAACCGCAGGCCCTTTTATTGTTTTCATTTGTTTATTTTATTGTTTTAAAGAACATGTTAAATGTTCTTAACTGGTGTTTTGGTTAGTTGGTTATATCAATTCAATTAAGCTTTTTTCAAACGACAGCTTAATCTTCAATTTTTAACCAAACATTTCCTTTTTGATGAGACTCTACTGCTTTTTCAATAAAGCTCATTCCTCTAACTCCATCCATGACTGTTGGGAATTCTCCTGAATTATACGCTTCTCCCCTAACAGCTCTAGCCACACCTAAATAAATGTTAGCCATAGCATCAAAAATCCCCTCTGGATGCCCAGGAGGCAACTTTGTACCATCTAAAGATAATTCTGAATTATAGGCATGTCCAGGCTTATACACCTGTACTGGTTTATCATCGCTAAGCACATAAAGGAAATTAGGATTTTCTTGCTCCCATCTAAACCCTCCTTTATCTCCATAAATGGCTATGGTTAAATTGTTTTCTTCACCAGTAGCCACCTGACTGGAACGGATAACTCCTTTGGCATTGGTATTGAACCGGATTAATGCCGTACCATCTATATCCATTTTATTATCTTCATATAGGTAATTAAGATCCGCTAAAATAGCATCTATCTGCATACCCGTTGTAAACTCAATCATATTGAATGCATGCACCCCAATATCACCAAAACAACAACTAATACCTGCTTTTTCGGGATTTAATCGCCACGTAGAAGCACGCTTCTCTTTTTCGTGGATAACAGGATTTAACCATCCTTGATAGTACTGTGCATCTACTTTTTGAATTTTACCAAGCGCACCATCCTTTATCATTTCGCGCATTTGACGCACCATTGGGTATCCTGTATAGGTATGTGTAACGGCAAATACAGCATTATTCTCTTCTAAAACCGATTGCAGTATTTTGGCTTCGCTAAAGGTTGTGGTCATCGGCTTTTCACAAATAACATGAAAACCATTTTCCAACAATTTTTTTGCCATTGGAAAATGCAAAAAATTTGGCGTAAGTACCGAACATACCTGTATTCTATCCTCTTTTGGAAGTTTTAATTCTTCCTCTATTAAGGTGTCAAAATCTACATAAATACGATCTGTTTTAATACCTATTTGCTTTGCGAAATTGATATTCTCTTCCCAAACTGGATTAAATACCGCTCCAACTATTTCGTAATTATCATTAATAAAAGACGCTATCCTGTGAAGCACTCCAATAAGGGAGTCTCCCCCTCCTCCGATAATGCCTAACTTTATTTTTTTTGCCATATAATTTTAAAAACTATGTTTTTGATATTTTTTTAATTAATATTTATGATTCTTCTACAACCAATTCTTGCTTTCTTTTTTTCATATAGATATTCAAGCCTAAAAATGCTACTATTAAAATAGCTGGTAAAATCGACATGGTTCTTAACGCTTCATGCGCACTAGCATTATCCATAAGATTTCCCATTATTGGTAATACCAGAGACACTGAAAACATACCAGCTCCTCCCATCACAGAAAGCCCCAAAGCTCCTGTTTCTGGTAAATACTCTGCTACAAAGCCCAACATTGTTGGCCAGAAAAATGTAACGCCCATGGCAAAAATCGCAGCTGCAACAAAGGTCATTCCTCCACTCGTAACAGTTAATAACCATAACCCTATAAAGGTTAATATTGCAGAATACAACAACATACCTGAAGGCTTTAATTTATGGACTACTTTTCCAGCAAATAGCCTACCCAGCGCCATAATACCATTTATAAAAGCTAAAACTAAAAGCGGAACATCCACCGACGTTTTTAAAAGAGACTCTATACGTTGCGTGGTTCCCAACTCGGATGCCGCCGTAAGAAACATACAGGCAACCATAAAAAGGAACAATGGTTTTCCAATACTAGAAAACATTTTCTTATTACTTATTCCCATTTGTACACGCTCTGTAACTGGGAATTTTTGTCCATAAAACATGGCTCCATAAATAACCAATGGGATAAACAAAGTAGAAACCATAATTTGCCAACTCAGCCCCATTACATCCATTACCAACCAACCTATAAGCGATCCTATTACAATTCCGCCTGGGAACCACACATGAAACCTATTTAGCATCTTAGTCTTTTCGTTACTATACATAGAAGCCACCATAGGATTCAATGCAGCCTCTACCATTCCATTTCCTATACCTATAAATAAGGTTGCCAAAAACAACGAGGTCATAGAATCTGCCATAAGCGTCCATACTATACCAATAGCGTGTGTCACAAATGCAATCCATGTGATTTTTTTAATTCCTAAAAAGTCAACTAATGGCCCCCCAAATATCATAGCAAGCGTAAACCCAAAAAAGGCAGGTGTAAAAGCATAGCCTATTTGTTCCAGTGTTAAACCAATACCCTCAGGACCAAAAACGGTTTCTAATCTTGCTCTAATAGCAAAGGTCATAGCTGTGGTTATTAGTGCAAGGCAACTTGCCAAAAAGAGTCTGTTTTTATTAATATCCTCCATTTTTAATGTATTTAGTTAGTTAGAAATATTTTAGGAAAGTTTTTTACCTACTTTAATCAGCAAGTCCCTTGTTAGCTTAATACCTTCTTCTTCAGACACACCGCCCCCTTCAAACTCAACACCCACAAAACCTTTATAACCAGAGTCTTTAACCATTTTCATGACACGATAATAATCAATGGTTGTCTCATCGCCTTCCGTATTAAACGCATAAGACTTTGCACTTACCGCTTTGGCGTAAGGCAACAACTCCTGCATACCTACATACCTATCATATTCATCTGAGCAACCTCCGTTGCCTCTCGTAATACAAAAGTTCCCAAAATCTGGTAACGTACCACAATTTTCATTTTTTACCTGCGAAAAAACGTCACTCATCCATTTTCCATTTGAAGAGAAGCCTCCGTGGTTTTCTACCAAAATATTGATGTTCGATCCCTTAGCAAAATCTGAAAGCTGCGTTAACGAGTCGATACTAGCTTTTACAGCTTCAGCTTTATCTTTTCCCCCTGCCAGGTTTACACGAATAGCATGGCAACCTAAAAAGTGCGCTGCCTCTACCCATTTATGATGGTTTTCAATAGCCTCCAATCGTTTCTTTGTATCTGCATTGGCCAGTCCACCTTCACCATCAATCATAATCAAAACATTCTGTTGCCCTTCCGAATTAGCTCTATTGTTCATTTCCTTCAAATAAGCCATGTCTTTTGCCTTATCTTTAAAAAATGCATTCACATATTCCAAGCCTTCAAAACCATAACTTCTTGCTTTTGCTGCAAAATCAAGGTTATCCATTTTTTTATCAAACAGTGCCTTATGCAAAGACCATTGTGCTAAGGACAACTTAAAAAACAACGCCTTCTCTTCTTCTACAATGTCTGCCATAGTTGTTTTTTTCCCTTGTTGTTTACACGCATATAGACCTAGCACAGCCAGCGCAGCACTCGTTTGTGTAGTTTTGGTTATAAAATCTCTCCGTTTCATTTTTAAAATACTATTTTAGTTTGGTTAATTTGATTAGCTTGATAAATACGTGAAAATATACAATAGAATTTATAATCCTGTGTATTTTTATTCAGTGAAAGATTTTAAACAAAAGAACCGTTTAAGCCACAACTTCGGCAAACCTCAACCGATACTCATTAGGCGAACATTTTTCATGCTTCTTAAACACCGTTGAAAAATATTGACTTGTCGCAAAACCACACATGTATGCCACTTCTGTAATCGACAAACTTTTATTATCCTCAAGTATTCTTTTAGACATCTCCAATCGTCTCATCGTCAAATAACGCATTGGAGTTAAATTGGTTAACTGCTTACAATGGTGCGTAAATCGTGTTAACCCAACTCCAGCCGATTGCGCCATCAGCTCTATTGTCCAATTTTCTGATAGGTTTTTTTCCAGTTCATTCAAGAAAAACTGAACACTTCTGGAACTATCCGTCAAAGACTCATTCAAGACAATATCATCGGCATCCAATATATCAAGCAACAGTATCAGCAAATAATTAACAAGCAAACGTATCCTGGAAGCGTTACTTCCATTCTCATCTTTGTTAACCGCTTTATTAATACGCAAAAAACACTCTCTTACACGTTGATCGGTCTTAAATATCGACTTTTCGTTTTGCCTCAAGATAGTAGTAAGCCGCAACAAATCGGAAGGCGTTAAAGTTATCCAATCTGGCCAAACCCACTCCTGATGCGGCCTACGGACTCCCAAATCTATGATAACCCAATAAAACTTACCCATACCTATATTAGGATTACCCACTTTATGCGCCTCCCACGGCCTTGTTATCGTCAAATGATTTGGTGTCAACAAAACCTCTTTACCCTCCTGAGCATAAGGCATGGATCCCGACTCTAAAAAATGAAACTCAATACCTTCGTTTCTATGCCAGTCCAAGCCCCAATCTTGCGGCTCATCAGCATCCCAATAACCAATACTATTGAGACCCAAAGTATTACCATCCAAACGATCGCCTGGATACGTATGCCTCGCCAAGGCCTTAAATTTTAGCTTTTTCCTATCTACCGCATCAACCAAAGGCAAACAAGTGTCGGCATGATACACTACCCCATCTGCCTCATATGGCTGTATTTCCTGTATATTTGTTTTCACTGAAAAAAATTGAACATTAAATCCCTGCAAAATAGTTAATTTTCATGAATTTAAACACCTTAACTTTTTAATTAACCTAATTTTTTTAGAATTTAAACCTAACAATCTACATGTATACAGCTTGTTTGAACCCAACCGAGGAAACCTATGACGCAATCGTTGTAGGTACTGGAATTTCTGGTGGTTGGGCTGCCAAAGAACTTTGCGAAAAAGGACTAAAAACCTTAGTCCTTGAACGAGGAAAAATGATTAAACACGTTGAAGACTACCATACTGCCCATCTAGATCCTTGGGATTTGCCAAACGGAGGTGCCCCAACCAGGGAAACATTAAAACGTAAATACAAACAGAACAGATCTGGCATATATATAATGTATGGAGCACAACAACATTATTTTGTAGACGACATAAAACACCCCTACAACGAAGACAGACGTTTTGATTGGATTAGAGGCTACCATGTTGGCGGACGCTCTATCATGTGGGGCAGACAGAGCTACCGCTTAAGCGATATCGACTTTGAAGCAAACAAAAAGGACGGTCATGGTGTAGATTGGCCAGTAAGATATAAAGACATAGCTCCTTGGTATAGTCACGTAGAAGAATATATAGGTGTAAGTGGCGAAAAACTAGGGTTACCACAATTACCAGATGGTGAGTTTTTAAAGCCCATGAACCTGAACTGTGTAGAAGCCCATTTAAAAGAAAAAATTACTGAAAATTTTGACGACAGGATTCTTACCATAGGAAGAACCGCTCACATTACAGAGGGATCAAAACCAGGTCTTGGAAGAAGCACTTGCCAATACAGGAACAGATGCATGAGAGGCTGTCCTTTCGGTGCTTATTTCAGCAGTAACTCATCAACCCTTCCTGCTGCAGAAGCAACCGGAAACATGACCTTAAGGCCTCACTCTATAGTTAGCGAAGTGATTTATGATGAAAACCTAGGAAAAGCCACAGGCGTTAAAGTTATTGACACAGAAACCAAAGAAACTTACACCTTCAAAGCTAAAATTATTTTCTTGTGCGCATCTTCTATTGCATCAGCCTCCATATTATTACAATCAAAATCCAAACGTTTCCCTAACGGCTTGGGGAACGATAGTGGCGAACTAGGCCACAACATTATGGACCACCATTTTAAAATAGGCGCAAAAGCCACAGTAGAAGGTTTTGATGACAAATATTATAAGGGAAGACGCCCTACTGGCATATACATTCCACGATTCAGAAACCTTGGCGGCAAAACAAACACACCTAATTTCTTACGCGGCTATGGTTTTCAAGGTGGTGCTACAAGAGGTGACTTTAGCGAACTGGTTGCCGAACTCAAGTACGGTACCGAATTAAAAGAAGAAATACTAAAACCAGGAACGTGGAATATTGGCTTACTAGGTTTTGGAGAGACCCTACCAAATCACAACAACAGGATGTATTTGGACTACAATAAAAAAGACGAATGGGGGCTACCAACCGTGACTTTTGATGCCGATTTTGGAGAAAATGAATTAGCAATGCGTGAAGACATGAAAAATGAAGCTGTTAAAATATTAAAAACTGCCGGCTATAAAAACGTCCAAGGTTACGATGAAACAGAAAAAAGAGCCATGGGTCTTGGCATACATGAAATGGGAACAGCAAGAATGGGGCACGATCCAAAAACATCGGTTCTTAATAAATACAATCAAATACATGTCTGTAAAAACGTATTTGTTACCGACGGTTCCTTCATGGCATCTTCTGGTTGTCAAAACCCATCGCTTACATATATGGCTTTTACGGCTAGAGCTGCAAACTATGCTGTCGAAGAATTAAAAAAATCTAATCTTTAATTGACAGGTTTTATGAAAAGAAGAGAAGCACTAAAGAAGTTAGGTCTAGGAACAGGCATGGTTATAGCTTCACCAGCTCTTGTTAGTTTTTTACAAAGTTGCAACGAAAAAACAAACACATGGCATCCTTTATTTTTAACAGAAGAACAAGGCCTAATTTTAACAGCCATTGTTGATGTTATCTTGCCAAAAACCGATACACCATCCGCCTCCGAGGTTAACATTCCTCAATTTATAGACACCTATTTTAATGATGTTTATGAGTTGGACGAACAACAAAAGACGCAAGCAGCATTCAAAAAACTAACCAACATCATTTTTTCGGAATACAACAAAAACATCCGTAAAGTTACCGAAGAACAATATAAAATGATCTTGGACAACAACATGGACTTAAAAGAAACGAAGCAGGACGACAGCAAAGAAATAACTGTTTCAAACTTATTAAACACTATAAAATGGATGACCATAAATGCTTATAGAACAACCGAGCTTATAGGCGAAACCGTATTAGCTTACGATCCAGTTCCGGGTGCCAGTTATTGCGATGATTTAAACAACTTGACACAAGGCAGAGCTTGGTCCATAAAATATGGTCAATAAAAAACTATTAAACAATCTTTTTAACTCTATAATCTCTATACCGTGAGTAAAAACAATTTAAATGCTAGACTCGAAAAATATGACGCAATCGTTATAGGAACAGGAGTAAGTGGTGGCTGGGCAACCAAAGAGCTCTGCGAAAACGGTCTTAAAACATTAGTCCTAGAGCGTGGACGCATGATAAAACACATAGAAGACTACCCAACCATGCACAAAGATCCTTGGGATTTCGAATTTAGAGGAAATACTACCGTTGAAGCAAAAGAAACACAATTAAAACAAAGCCGCACTGGTTACACTACTAAAGAAGCAAGCAGGCATTGGTTTGTAAACGATCTAAAACACCCGTACAACGAAATCAAACGTTTCGATTGGATGCGCGGTTACCATGTAGGTGGTCGATCCATAATGTGGGGCAGGCAAAGTTACAGACTAAGCGACCTTGACTTTGAAGCAAACAAAAAAGATGGTCATGGTGTTGATTGGCCTATTCGCTACAAAGATATTGCCCCTTGGTACGATTATGTTGAAGGCTATATAGGTGTTAGCGGTGAAAAATTAGGATTGCCACAATTACCGGACGGTGTCTTTAGCCCTCCGATGGAACTTAACTGTGTCGAACAGCATTTAAAGGAGCAAATTTCGGAGTATTACTCCGATAGGCTTCTAACTATTGGAAGAGTGGCTCATATTACCGGAGACAACACTCACCAAGGACGAAGCAATTGCCAATTTAGAAATAGATGTATTAGAGGATGTCCTTTTGGCGGTTACTTTAGCAGCAATTCCTCAACATTACCCGCTGCGGAAAGAACAGGCAATATGACTTTGAGACCATACTCTATTGTGCATGAAATTATTTATGACGATGCTACAAAAAGAGCCACAGGTGTAAAAGTGATTGACGCCGAGACCAAAGAGAATTTAGTTTTCAACGCAGATATTATTTTCTGTTGTGCATCTGCCATAGCATCAGCATCTATTTTAATGCAATCCAAATCCGAAAGATTCCCTAACGGATTAGGCAACGATTCCGGAGAACTAGGCCACAATATTATGGACCACCATTTAGGAGCAGGCGCTTCTGGCAGCTTTGATGGTTTTGAAGACAAATACTATAAAGGCAGACGCCCAAATGGCGTTTATATTCCACGATTCAGAAACTTAGGAAACAAAGAAACCGAGAAGAAAGAATTTTTAAGAGGCTATGGGTATCAAGGTGGCGCTGGAAGATATGGCATTTCCGAACATGTTGCCGAACTTGCCTATGGTGCTGAATATAAAGAAAAAATATTAGAACCAGGCCAATGGCGAATGGGGCTTGGTGGCTTTGGCGAATGCTTACCCAACCACGATAACAAAATGACACTGGATTACGAAAAGCTTGACGGTTGGGGTCTGCCTACCGTTACCTTTGACGCCGAATGGAAAGAAAACGAACTGAAGATGCGAAAAGACATGATTCAACAAGCAAAAGAAATGCTTGAAAAAGCAGGCTTTAAAGACATCCAGACCTTCGATAACAGATCAGCCCCAGGCATAGGCATCCACGAAATGGGAACTGCTCGTATGGGACGCGACCCCAAAACCTCTGTTTTAAACGAAAACAACCAAATACACGCTGTTCCTAACGTATATGTTACCGATGGAGCCTGTATGACATCTTCTGGTTGCCAAAACCCCTCGCTGACTTATATGGCGCTTACAGCCCGAGCTGCTAACCATGCTGTGAAACAGTTTAAAAAAATGAAAGACGTATAAGATTATGAATAGAAGAGACGTATTAAAAAACCTAGGATTATCAATAGGATACGCAGTAGCTACCCCTTCGGTTATGAGCCTTCTCCAAAGTTGCAAAACCGAAATAGATGAATGGAAACCCGTTTTCTTTTCAGCAGACGAAAGTGTTGTAGTCAGAAATATAATTGACCTTATACTACCAACGACTACCAAATCGCCAGGTGCTTTAGATGTTAATGTACCTGAATTTTTAGATCTGTATATCCACAAAACGTATGACAACAAACAACAGGAAAGCTACAAAGAAGGTTTATCGCACCTATTAAAAGCTTTGCAAGTAACAGATCAAGGCACCGGCTTTTTAAAGACGGGAGACTACGATACTTTACTAGCCAAATACTTAAAAGCAGAAAAAGCGCTTCAAGACAAATACAAATCCCACAACAAAGACGGAGACAATCATGATGCCATGACTTTTAAGGCTCTTGATAAATTAAGAAGCGTTGCTGTATGGAGCTATAAAACCAGTAAAGAAATTGGATTAAATGTACTATCTTACGATCCCATTCCCGGATCTCAAAAAGGATGCATCTCAGTAGAAGAAGCCACTGGAGGAAAAGCATGGTCTTTATAAAATAAATTACTATTATATGAACTATAAAAATATACTTTTTATTATATGCACGTTCCTTTTATTGAACTGCAAATCCAACAATAAAAATAAAAACCTTGAACCTAAACCCGAACAATGGGTTAAACTATTTAACGGTGTCGATTTAAAAGATTGGACTATAAAAATTAAAGGACGCCCTGTAAATGATAACTACAAAAACACATTTCGTGTTGAGAACGGTGTTTTAAAAGTAAATTATGACGAATATGATACTTTCGAAAATGCCTACGGACACATCTTTTACAACAAAGAGTTCTCTAATTATAAGTTTAGAATGCAATACAGATTTACTGGAGAACAGGTAAAAGGCGGTGCAGGATGGGCTCTTCGCAATAGCGGTGTTATGATTCATTGTGAAGATCCAAAAAACATGGGTGTTGATCAAAATTTTCCCGTTTCCATTGAAGTCCAATTGTTGGGCGGCCTAGGTAATGGAGAACGTTCTACTGGCAATTTATGCACTCCTGGCACGCATGTTGTTATGAATAACAAGTTAGAAACCAGTCATTGCTTCAATTCCATATCAGAAACATATCATGGAGATCAATGGGTCGACCTAGAAATTGTCGTTATGAACGATTCCATCATAACCCATAAAATTAATGGTGTTGATGTGATATCGTATAGCAAACCACAAATTGGAGGCTCCGTTGATTACAACAACGAGCAATGGAAATCTAAAGCGGGGACGCCTTTAAAGAAAGGCTTTATCTCGCTGCAAAGTGAAAGCCACCCTGTAGAATTTAGAAACATTGAAATTTTAGAACTTTAATAACATGACCATAAAACATTACTTAAAATCGAGTATTCTTTTACTTATATGTTTTCAAACAAATATAGCGCTATCACAAAACTTTAATAACTATTCACAGTCTGTAAAAGGTGAAGACATTACTATTGATATGATTGCCGTTAAAGGAGGTAGCTTTACAATGGGTGCTAACGCATCTGACACTAATCGCAAGGCCGATGAAAAACCCGCCCACAATGTGTCTGTTGATGACTTTTGGATGGGTAAATACGAAATTACCTGGGAACAGTACGATGCTTTTGTTTACGCACAGTTTGACGATTCTCAGTTTCAAGACCCTGCCAAACTTAAAGCTTTGGGGATTGATGCCGTATCCGGTGCCACCCCTCCATATGTTGACATGAGTTTTAATATGGGAAAAGGCAGTTCCCCAGCAGTGAACATGACCCAATATGCAGCCTTAATGTATTGCAAATGGCTAACATCAAAAACAGGTGTTTTTTATCGTTTACCAACCGAAGCAGAATGGGAATATGTCTGCAAAAAAGGTAATACGGACAAAAACAACAACTTAAATGCCATTGGCTGGTATGAAGGAAACAGCAAAGAAAAATATGAAAAAACAGGAACTAAACAAGCCAACGACTTGGGAATCCACGACCTGTTAGGCAATGTTTCTGAATGGGTTTTAGATCAGTACAGCACAAGTTACTATCAAAAATCTCCAAAAAACAACCCTTGGAATAAACCCACAAAACTTTACCCGCGTGTTCTGCGTGGTGGATCATGGAAAGATACTGCAGACAAATTATGCTGTACATCCAGACAAACATCTAACCCCAAATTAAAACGCAGAGACCCGCAAATTCCCAAAAGTGACTGGTGGCACACCGACGCTCCCTTTGTTGGATTCAGGGTCGTGAGACCAAAAGCACAACCTACAAAAGAAGAAATAAAAGCTTATTGGCTGGAAGCTATTGCTGACTTTTAGCCTTAATTAATTCAATATAATTATGGAACAAAAAAAAATATCTAGACGTAATTTTGTAAAAGAATCTTCTTTAGTAACAGGAGGTATTTTACTAGCTCCTTCCCTTTTCGCCACTCCTACTTTTAGAAAAGAAAAAACACTAAAATTAGCTCTTGTTGGCTGTGGAGGCAGAGGTACTGGTGCTGCTGTTCAAGCTCTTAAAGCAGACGCCAACGTTAAACTCGTTGCCATGGCTGATGCATTCGAAGATCAAATCGAAAAATCCTATGGTAATTTATCCAAATTATTTGACAAAAGTCGTGTGGACTTAAAGCCTGATATGAAATTTGTTGGTTTTGGCTCCTATAAAAAAGCTATCGACGAAGCCGACGTGGTTATTTTAACCACTCCTCCAGGATTTAGACCGCAACAATTCGAATATGCTGTTTCGCAAGGCAAACACGTATTTATGGAAAAACCTGTTGCAACCGATGTTGCTGGTATTAAAAAAGTACTCAACGCAGCCAAACTGGCTAAAGAGAAAAAACTAAACGTTGTAGTTGGCTTACAACGACGTTACCAAGCAGAATATACAGAAGTAAAAAGACGTATTCAAAATGGAGACCTAGGTAAAATTGTATCTGGCCAAGTCTACTGGAATGGTGCTGGTGTATGGGTGCGCCCAAGAAAGGATTCCATGACCGAAATGGAATACCAAATGCGAAACTGGTACTATTTTAACTGGATTTGTGGCGATCATATATTAGAACAACACATACACAATATTGATGTAGCAAACTGGTTTATTGAAGAACTCCCCATTAAAGCGCAAGGCATGGGAGGCCGAGAAGTTAGGAATGGAAAAGACCACGGTCAGATTTTCGACCATCATTTTGTTGAATTCACCTATCCCAGTGGCGCTATAATTTCTAGTCAGTGTAGACACCAACCAGGATGTTTTAGTCAGGTATCAGAAACCTTTCAAGGCACCTTAGGAACGTCTTATACTGGTGGAGGCAATACCGCTATTTTAAAATCCTATGATGGAAATAGTATTTACAAACATGATGGTGAACATGACAAAAACCCTTATCAAGTGGAACACGATCGCCTTTTTGCAGCCATTAGATCGGGTGAAGAAGTAATAAACAATGCGCAATACGCAGCCGAAAGTACCATGACAGCGATTATGGGACGTATGGCTACTTACTCTGGGAAAGAAATAAGCTGGGACAAAGCGATGAGTTCTGACTTAAAATTGGTACCTGATGAAGATTTACTCGATTTTAATTCTGTGCCTCCTGTTGTTCCTAACGAACTTGGAGAATATCCAATTCCTGTTCCTGGCAAAACCAATTTTTATTAAAAACTAAACATTGTGAAAAGACGATCATTCATAAAAAAAACGACAGCTTCAGCCTCCCTATTAGGAATAGGTATTTCTAGCCTACACGCCATGGGTAAGCCAAGCCCATCAAAGACAGCATCGACAAATACGTTTAAATTAAATTTTGCCCCGCACTTGGGCATGTTTAAAAATCATGCTGGCAACGATCCAATAGACCAATTAAACTTTATGGCCGATCAAGGCTTTTCTGCATTTGAAGACAATGGCATGAAAGGCCGTTCTGTTGAAACCCAGAAAAAAATGGCAGAGACCATGGCTAAAAGAAATATGACCATGGGCGTATTTGTGGCCCATAAAATTTATTGGCAAGAACCCAATTTAGCCAGCGGTAACAGAGAAAAACGTGAAGAGTTTCTAAGCCAAATTCGATCATCGGTAGAAGTAGCCAAGCGCGTGAATGCTAAGTGGATGACCGTCGTACCTGGACATGTAGACTTGAGACAAAATATGAGCTTTCAAACAGAGCACGTTGTTGAATCCTTAAAACAAGCTTCAGCTATTTTGGAACCCCATGACCTGACCATGGTTTTAGAACCCTTAAATTTCAGGAATCATCCTGGGTTATTTTTAAGTGAATCACCACAGGCCTATCAAATATGCAAAGCAGTTGATTCTCCAGCCTGTAAAATACTATTCGACATCTATCATCAACAAATACAAGAAGGCAATTTAATTCCAAACATCGAACAATGTTGGGATGAAATAGCCTATTTCCAAATTGGTGATAATCCAGGGCGCAACGAGCCTACCACTGGTGAAATAAACTACAAAAACGTCTTTAAATTTATCCACTCTAAAGGCTACACAGGTGTTTTAGGCATGGAACACGGCAACTCTATAAAAGGAAAAGAAGGCGAAGAAAAGGTAATTAATGCATACAGAGAAACTTCTAACTTTTAACGTACATCATGAATATAAACAAGAACACAAGTAGGCGTTCCTTCATAAAAAAAACTGCCATTGCAACAGCTGGAATAAGTATTGTTCCCAGACATGTTTTGGGGAATGGCTATATCCCACCAAGTGACAAACTTAACATTGCCGTAATTGGTGGTGGCGGAAAAGGGTATTCGGATGCTATTAACGCTTGGAATAAAGGCGCTTCAAACATCTCTGTAATTTGCGATGTAGATTGGAATATGGCAGCCAATGCATTCAAAAAATTCCCTAAAGCCAAAAAGTATAAAGATTTTAGAAAAGCTTTAGAAGAAGTTAAAGACATCGATGCAGTTACAGTATCAACACCAGATCACACGCATGCTGTTATAGCTATGGCCGCAATATCATTAGGTAAACATGTTTATGTCCAAAAGCCTTTAACGCATGACATTTATGAGGCCCGTATGCTTACCGAAGCAGCCAATCGCTACCAGGTGGTTACTCAAATGGGTAACCAAGGTGCATCGGGCAATGGTGTAAAGCAAATGATAAAATGGTTTGACGCTGGTATAATAGGGAAAGTCAATGAAGTGCATGTTTGGACCAACAGACCGGTATGGCCACAAGGCATTCCCACTCCTACAGACAAACCAAAAATGATAGACGGTCTTGATTGGGATACTTGGATAGGCCCTGCTAAGATGGTAGATTACCATCCACTTTACCATCCCTTTAAATGGCGCGGTTGGTGGAATTTTGGAACAGGTGCTTTAGGCGATATGGGATGCCATTTAATGGATCCTCCTTTTAGGGTTTTAGGCTTAGGATATCCTACCGAGGTTGAAACCAATATTGGGGCTGTTTTTGTGAAAGACTGGAATCCCGAATACTTACCAGACTCCTGTCCTCCTTCATCAAGAACACAGTTAAAATTCCCGGCCACAGAAAAAAATCCAACCGAGCTCAAATTATCTTGGTCAGATGGAGGGTTACGTCCATTCCATCCCGATCTTATTCCGGCAGATCATCCAATTGGAGATAGCGATAGCGGCAATGGTGTTATTATGATTGGAGAAAAAGGGATTATGACTTGCGGCACCTATGGTAGAACCCCTAAAGTATATTTAAACAATGGCGAAATTTTAACTTTTGACGATAATCAGGAAAGCACATTACCTGAACATGGCCATAACGCTGCTTGGGTAGAAGCTTGTAAAGAAGGTTTTGGTAAAGAAAAGCACAAAGCTTTAACATCATCTTTCGATTATGCAGGTCCATTAACCGAAAGTGTATTGATGGGCAATTTGGCAATTAGAAGCTACATGTTAAGGCATGAAACAAAACCGAACCGATTCCAATACCCGGGAAGAAAGAAACTATTATGGGATGGCACAAATATGACAATTAAAAACTTTGATGAAGCCAACCAATTTGTAAAAAGGGAATATAGAAAAGGCTGGAAATTATAATTTTATTGATTCTAAAAACATTCTGAACATATTAATAAAATTGGAGCATTTCATAAATTGATTAGCAACTACTACAATGCTTTTATTGTGAAAATGCAACAAATAACTCTATGAAATTAATTAATTTTACAGAATAGATATTTATTTTATTTACAGTCCCCTCTCAGTTTGTATTTTACAACAAAACATACTGGGTTAACAAATTAAATATTAATTATAATAAAAGCTCCCTACTTAAAACATTAGTAGAATAGTTTTAGTCTCCTGTTAAATTACATAACTAAACAAAGATTAAACAAACGTACAAACCTTAACAATGAATAGATCAAAAAAATTAATCAACGTAGGCTTATTTATACTATTTGGTATTTTCGCCTTTGTGCAGCTAAATGATCCCGATGCCTGGATATGGTTTGCTATCTATGGATTTGTTGCTGCTATTTGTTTGTATTCCAGTTTTAAAGTAATACCAAAAAAAGTTTTAATTGCCGTTATTATAGGACTACTAGCCTATTCGGCCTTCCACTTTTCTTTATTTGTTACGTACTTACAAACCGACCATAAAGAAGAAATATTTGGAAAAATGGTATACGAAAAGCCCTATTTAGAAGGTTCTAGAGAGTTCCTAGGGCTTTTAATCGCCGCTTTAGGCGTGTTATACCTTCTTAAACAAAACAAAAAATAGAATCATAACACACAACTTCTATTTTAACTATATTATGAGTTCATTAAAAGAACAAAAACAATTTACCGATCTGGTAAAATCTAAATTTAATTCCAAGGAATTAGATTGGATTTTGGCAAAAACGGCAATCGTTTCAAACATAGAGACTAGCAAAAAGTTCAACATGCTTTTTAGTCTTACCTCTCGATTCGTAAGTAATGAAATCATTGCATGGTCTCCTGAGGAAATAAAATCTTTAGATACCATATACCCTGGATTTGGCACAACCCAATGGAATAAACAAGATCTAACACGCATTTTGTTGATGTTAGCTTTGCCTCCTTCAATAAACAAAGCCATTATTGAATCATTTTTTGAAATAGCCGAAATGAAAGAGCAAGTCGTCTTATACAAAGGGTTATACCTATTGGAGAATGCTTCAGAATTCAGCAATCAAGTAGCCGAAGGCATACGAACCAATATGGCAAACGTTTTTGACGCCATTGCATCTGGCAATCCTTTTGCTCAGAAATACCTTGACGAAGAGGCTTGGAACCAACTTATCTTAAAGTCTTTTTTCATGGACAGACCACTCTATACGATCCAAAATATAGATCAAGGTAAGAACGAAAATTTAGCAAATATGCTCCAAGACTATGTAAAAGAACGTTGGGCTGCTGGCAGACAGGTATCTCTTGAAATTTGGCGTATGATAACCGGCTATCTTCGTGATGACATAAAACAGTTAATTTCTGAACGCAATTTTAAAGATCTAGAAAAAGAAGTAATAGATACTATTTCACAACAAAATAATCCCGATTTAAATAGTGAATATTGGGATGCCATTGGTAAAACAAAATAAAAACATTATGAATTACATCGACCCACACATCCATATGGTTTCCAGAACCACCGATGATTACGAAAATATGAGAGCTGCAGGTATCGTTGCTGTTATTGAACCGGCTTTTTGGTTAGGGCAAGCCCGTACCAATGTTGGTTCGTTTAAAGACTATTTCAGTATGCTTGTTGGCTGGGAACGCTTTAGAGCTTCTCAATTTGGCATTAAACATTATTGTACTATTGGATTAAATTCGAAAGAAGCAAATAATGAAGCATTAGCAGAACAAGTTATCGAAATCTTACCTGAATTTTTAGCTAAGGAAGGGGTTGTTGCTGTTGGTGAAATTGGCTATGATGACCAAACCACTGCTGAAGACAAGTACTTTAGGCAACAACTTGAGTTAGCCAAAGAATTCGACTTGCCCGTAATGATCCATACACCGCATCGCGACAAGAAAAATGGAACACTTAGAACTATGGATGTCATTGAAGAACATGGCATTTCGCCATACAAAGTGGTTATAGACCATAACAACGAAGAAACAGTTGAATGGGTTCGGGATCGTGGTTATTGGGCAGCGTTTACAATCTACCCTAAGACAAAAATGAGCAAAAAACGCATGGTCGAAATTGTTAAAAAGTATGGTTCTGAGCAAATTATAGTGGATAGTTCGGCAGATTGGGGCGTTAGCGACCCATTATCCGTCCCTAAAACAGCTGCTTTAATGAAAAAAAATGGGGTTTCAGACAAGGACATTCATTTAACTTGTTATCAAAATGCGTTAACCATTTATGGACAAAGCGGCCAGTTTAATGAAGCTGACTGGCTTAGCGAAATTACCGTAAATCAGGCCGATCTACATGAAGGCAATACCATATTAAGAGGACAAGAGGCTAAGACGATCCACTTTAAAGGTTCAAAATAACGCTTTTTAAACATGAAACAAACACTTATAAATTCCACAATTAGTGTATAATCCAATAATTAACTAAAATTTAAACGTGTGAAATGGTATGCTGCCTTGCAAATTATGCGCCCAGCTAATGTTATTACATCCATTGCAGATATCATTGCAGGTATTGCCATTGCAGGCTTTTTAGTCCCTGACATCTGGAACCAGGAAATAATAACCCATATCATCCTATTAAGTATTTCGACAGCATGCCTCTATGCTGGAGGCATTGTTTTTAATGATGTGTTTGATGTTGAACAGGATAAAACCAATCGTCCAGAGCGTGTTATTCCCAGTGGGAGATTATCGCTAAAAGCAGCACGGTCACTCGGCATGATACTTTTCGCATTTGGTATTACCGCAGCATTTTTTGTTTCTAACACAAGTGGTTACTTAGCAATAACCATTATGTTATTAGCGCTTTTATACGACAAATATAGCAAGCACCACGTCGCTTTTGGCCCATTAAACATGGGGCTTTGTCGTGGTTTCAATCTGATTTTGGGGATGAGTATTAATTTACAGTTAGATTCCAAATATTACTTGATAGGCATTTTACCCGTTTTGTTTATTTCGGCCATTACATTAACCGCCCAAAAGGAAACCAAAGGAAAAAACAAATTGGCAATTGCTTTTGCCATGCTGCTAGATACTCTTATTGTTGTTGGGTTTATAGTAATGCAACAGTATTACGATCTATCGATTAGGAAAGCCCTCATCTTTTTAATTTTTTGGTACGGCATCAATACGGTTGCCAAACTAAGGGCCATCCTTAACAATAATCCTAAACTAATACAAAAGGCTGTAAAACTGGGAGTTTTATCACTTATCCCACTTAACGCAAGCTATACAGCAGGTTTTAGCTCGGTAAGCATGGCGCTGTTGTTATTGTGCTTTCTACCTGTTTCCTTATTTTTATCAAAGAAATTTCCAGTTACCTAAAATGAATAAAACGACAATTATAAAACAAGCATTTCAAGTTAATATTAACTTCAACCTCATATTTACAAGTCATCTTTTTGAGATTGACAACCCAATACTTGTCGATTTATTTTCAGATAACGCCAATACCAAAAGCAATGCAATTGTTGTTATAGACGATGGGGTAACCAAAGCCCACCCACAATTAAAAGCATCAATAATAAACTATTTCAAAGCTCATAATGCATCAATAAATCTACAGGGAGACATCCTTGAAATTCCTGGTGGCGAACAGGCTAAAAATAGCGAAGCACATATCAAGACTATTTTAAAAAGCGTTAATAACTTTGGCATTGACAGGCATTCTTATGTCATTGCTATAGGAGGAGGCGCCGTACTGGATGCTGTTGGATTTGCTGCTGCCATAGCACATCGTGGTGTACGCTTAATACGAATCCCCACAACTGTTCTTTCACAAAACGATTCGGGAATAGGTGTTAAAAATGGCATTAATTACTTTGGAAAGAAAAATTTTGTAGGCACCTTTTCTGCTCCTTATGCCGTTATTAATGACGATACATTTCTTTCAACTCTAGACGATCGCGATTGGCGTTCGGGTATTTCGGAAGCCATAAAAGTGGCCCTAATAAAAGACCGTGTGTTCTTTGAATGGATTGAAGCAAACGCTATAGCGCTCAACAACAGAGATCAAGACGTAATGAACACCCTTATACATCGCTGCGCAAAAATGCATATGCAACATATTCAAAATTCAGGTGATGCTTTTGAACAAGGGTCGTCCCGTCCGTTGGATTTTGGCCATTGGGCAGCTCACAAATTAGAGCAACTATCCAATTACAGCATACGTCACGGAGAAGCTGTGGCCATTGGTATTGCTCTGGATAGCACCTATTCTTACTTAAGAGGCTACCTGACCGAAGATAGCCTGACCCGTATTTTAAATTGCATATTAAACTCTGGATTTGATCTCACCCATAGTCACCTGAACGACAAAGTTATAAATGGACTCAATGAATTTAGGGAACACTTGGGAGGCAAATTAACCATCATGCTGTTAAAAGCATTAGGAACTGGTTTTGAAGTGCATGACATGGACGAAACCATGGTGCTAAAAGCCATAGATTTACTTAATACTTACAATCAGGATTAGATACCCCGAACATTATGAAAATTGGAACAAACGCACATCTCAGTTATTGCACAAACATTCATTCCGGTGAAACCTGGGAGGAGGTATTTAATAATTTAAAACAATATACGCTAAGCGTAAAAAAAGAGCTTTCACCAGATGCTCCATTTGGCATCGGATTAAGACTTTCTCAAAAAAGTGCCTCTACCCTTTTAGAAGGTTCTAATTTAAAAACTTTCAAAATCTGGCTGGAACGCGAAAACCTCTATGTATTTACCATTAATGGTTTTCCCTATGGCGCATTTCATAATGTTGCTATCAAAGATCAGGTACACACCCCTGATTGGACAACAGTAGAGCGCCTGCAATACACAAAAGACCTTATGACAATTCTAGCGGAATTGCTCCCAGAGAATATGGACGGCAGCGTATCAACATCGCCATTATCATATAAACATTGGTTTAAAAACCAAACATCTATTGATAGCACAAAAAAGAAAGCTTGTGCTGCATTAATACAAATTGTTTTACAGCTGGTCTCTATAAAAAAGACGACAGGCAAATTATTACATCTGGATCTGGAACCAGAACCCGATGGCTTTTTGGAAAACACGCAAGAGGTCATTGATTTTTTCAAAGATTACCTTTTACAAGAAGGTCTTTTAGAGCTTCAAAAGAAGTTGAGCTGCTCTCATGAAATCGCAAAACAACACGTGTTAAACCACATACAAGTTTGTTATGATGTATGCCATTTTGCCTTAGCCTATGAAACTCCCGAATATGTTGTTTCTCAATTAAAAAAAGAAGGTATCAACATTGGAAAAATTCAAATCAGCGCAGCAATAAAAAGTGAGCTATCCAGCACCATTCCAATTAAGGAACAACAAACACACCTCCGTCAGTTTGATGAGCCTACCTACCTACACCAATCCGTTGTCAAACTTACAGATGGAAAACTGCTTCATTTTTCAGATTTGAGTGAAGGCATTGACGCTATGAAACTTAACAAGTTTAAAGAAATTAGAACACACTTCCATGTTCCCATTTTTATTTCAAACTTTGGTATTTTGCAATCCACTCAAGACGACATCATTAAAGCGCTAAATCTCTGGAAAGAAAACCAATACAGTAAGCATTTGGAAGTTGAAACCTATACTTGGTCTATTCTCCCTAAAACATTACAGGCAGACCTAACCAAATCTATCACTAGAGAACTAGAATGGGTACATAATCAATTATTAAATTAAGTTATGAATCAAACTGTTGTAATAGATATTGTTGGTCTATCAAGTGCGTTATTGAAGCATAAAGACCTGTTTTTAACACAATGGATTGAAAAAAATCAGCTTTCAAAAATAAAACCTGTACTCCCTGCAGTTACCTGTTCTGTACAGTCTACTTACTTAACAGGAAAATGGCCTAGCGAACATGGTATAGTTGCTAATGGTTGGTATTTTAAAGATGAATGTGAAGTTAAGCTGTGGCGACAATCCAACCATTTGGTACAAGCCCCCAAAATTTGGGATATGGCTAAGGCAGTCGACCCTAATTTTACCTGCTCGAACATGTTTTGGTGGTACAATATGTATTCTAATGCTGATTATAATGTAACGCCAAGACCACAATACAGAGCTGACGGTCAAAAAAAACCGGATTGCTATTCTAAGCCCGAAGGCTTAAGAGACCAGCTACAAAAAGAACTCGGCACCTTTCCGCTCTTTAACTTTTGGGGACCTAATACCTCTATTAAATCTACAAAATGGATCGCTGACGCTTCTAAATTAGTACACAACTGGCACGAACCTACTTTACAGTTAATCTACTTACCCCACTTAGATTACGTCCTACAAAAACATAGTGATGAAGCCAAGATATTAAAAGACTTAAAAGAACTGGATACTGTTTGCAAGGATCTTATATCTTTTTATGAATCTAAAAACGTTAAGATCATTTTACTTTCCGAATATGGTATTAATCCAGTAAAAGGTCCTTTTCATATTAATCGGCTTTTAAGAGAACACGGTTACATTAAAGTTAGACAAGAAAATGGTTTGGAACTATTGGATTGTGGCATTAGTGATGCCTTCGCCATGGCCGATCATGAAATAGCTCATGTATATATAAATAAGAAAAGTAAACTTGAACATATTAAAAAGCTTCTGGAAGACTATCCAGAAATTGACTTGGTCTTGGATAAAGAAAGTCAAAAAGCCTACAACATTAATCATGAGCGCTCTGGCGACTTAATTGCAGTTGCTAATAAAGATTTTTGGTTTACTTATTACTACTGGCTAGACGATAGGAAAGCTCCCGATTTTGCGCGAATGGTAGACATTCACAAGAAACCGGGATACGACCCTGTTGAACTATTTACAGACCCCAAAAAGAAAATGATGACTGCCAGAATCATTTTTAAACTTTTAAAAAAGAAATTAGGATTTAGAACCTTGTTAGATGTAATCCCATTAAATGCTCAACTCGTAAAAGGCTCGCATGGTTCTACTGGTGTAGATGAAACATATTACCCAATATTAGTTCAAGAAAAAACGCACCAAGAGCCCCCTTCACATTCAGGACTTATTGAACCAACCGATGTTTGTCAGTCTATACTAAAACATATATTCAATCAATAAGCCCACTACCTAATAAAACGGCACATACATTACGATGAAATAATTTAAACATTAAGACAACAAAACCTCAACACTACACTCCACTACAAATAAAAGCTTAAGAGAATTAGGTACATAAAACACACTTGAAGAATTTATTTATTTTTTTTCACTGAAATAATTTAAACATTATTGTTATAAAAATATTTTATTTTTAGAGCATCATTTCACATTTTATATATAAAATATTTAAGCCTTGAAAACGGTTTCAAGTTAATTTTTATGTTAATTTGTTTAAACAAGTTTTAATTATGAATTCTAACAGACGTACTTTTTTAAAAAAAACAGGTATTGTGGTAGGCAGTGCCTTAATAACCCCAACCGTTCATTCTTTTGGCATTATTAATAAACCCATACTCAGTGAAAACATTATTGGACATGGTGAATTTAGATATAAAGTTCACAAAGCATGGGGAAATTTAGACCCTAGCACAACCCCTGTAAACAATTGTCATGAAATGGTAATGGACTCAAAAGGGCGATTAATCATGTCTACAGATGAGCCTAAAAACAATATCATAATTTATGACAAATCAGGAAAGCTGTTAAATTCATGGACATTAAACTTTAATTCTGCCCACGGATTATCGATCTTTAATGAAGGTGGTACGGATGTTCTATTCATTACAGACCCTAATTCGGGAAGCGTAGTAAAAACAACAACCGATGGAAAGGTATTAATGAAACTTAAACACCCAAAGGACATAGGAATCTACACTGAAAAAGACAGATTTAGCCCAACTGAAACAGCCATAGCGCCTAACGGAGATATCTATGTAGCCGATGGTTATGGTTCACAATATATAATTCAATACAGTGCCAAAGGCGATTATATTCGTCATTTTGGAGGCTCAGGTGACAAAGACGACCAATTCAGTACAGCTCATGGTGTTACAATCGATACACGTGACCCCAATAACATAACCTTAATGTGCACTTCGAGAGCCCACAACTCTTTTAAACGATTCTCACTTGACGGCAATTATTTAAGCTCCATTTTCTTGCCTGGTGCTTATGTTTGCAGAGCTGTTATGGATGATGACATCATGTACTCTGGTGTTTGTTGGTCACGATTAAGGTATTTAAACCAAACACCCAATTCTGGTTTTATAACAATTTTAAACAAAGACAATAAAGTAATTTCAAATCCTGGGGGCACAGCACCTGTTTACGAAAATGGCAAATTAAAGCTAATGGTTCAAGAATCAACTCTTTTTAACCATTGCCATGATGTATGTATTGACAACGATAAGAACATCTATGTTTGCCAATGGAATGCCCATAAAACATACCCTATAAAACTGGAACGGGTATAAAATGAGCTTATCTAAATAAGTCATATAGTATTCTAACCGTAACTTAATATAAAAATATTTTCTTAGCTCAACTCTGTCCCATCTCTAAAAAACAATAAAGTATTTAATTAAGACATTACACATTTATGAAATTGAATCTGATCAAAACTTTAACAGTTTATCTAGCAATTGCATTTTTAATACTATCCTGCAACTCTAAAGACAAAACTGTTTTAGTTTTCAGTAAAACAGCCGGTTTTAGACACGGATCTATAGAATCTGGAATTGCTGCTTTAAAAAAATTAGGAGCTGAGAACCAATTTAAAGTTGTCGCTTCTGAAGATGCCGCTTATTTTGTTGAAGATTCCCTAAAACAATTTTCTGCTGTTATTTTCCTTAATACCACAGGAGATATCCTTAATCAGGCGCAACAAGCCGATTTTGAACGCTACATACAATCTGGAGGTGGTTTTGTAGGTGTACATGCCGCTACCGACACCGAATACGACTGGCCTTGGTACAACAAACTTGTTGGTGCTTATTTTAAAAACCATCCTCATATCCAAAAAGCCAAACTCAACGTTATAGATAAGTCACATCCATCTACAAAATTTATGGATGACACTTGGAGCAAGGAAGATGAGTGGTACAACTTCAGAGATATAAACCCCGAAATAAACGTGCTCATTAAAATAGATGAGACGAGCTATAAAGGAGGGACAAATGGCGACAACCACCCCATCTCGTGGTATCATGAATATGATGGAGGAAGGGCTTTCTATACAGAAATGGGACATACCAACGAAACCTATACCAATCCAACCTACCTAAAGCATTTACTTGGAGGTATAACCTATGCCATTGGTAAAAACGAACTGGACTACAATAAAGCTTCATCCGACCGCATTCCGCCAGAAAACAGATTTTCAAGACAGGTTCTCGATTTTAACCTAAATGAACCTATGGAACTTGATGAATTACCAAATCGAGGCATCCTATTCGTTGAACGTCGAGGTGCCTTAAAATTGTTTGATTTTCAAACGGAGCAAACCAAAACTCTTGCACAACTTGATCTTTTTTATGGGAATGAAGACGGCTTATTAGGTTTGGCCGTAGACCCAAATTACGAAACAAACAATTGGATCTACCTTTTTTATTCCGCTCCTGGCGACGAACCTTTGCAATACGTTTCCCGCTTCGATTTAAAAGATGATACGCTAGATTTTAAATCTGAAAAAATATTACTCGAAATACCTACCATTAGAAAATGCTGCCACAGTGGAGGCGCGTTAGAGTTTGGGCCTAATGGCAACTTGTTTATTACATTGGGGGATAACACAAATCCGTTTGAATCGTCTGGATATGCTCCCATAGATGAACGCGAAGGCAGAGCACTTTGGGATGCCCAGAAATCGGCTGCAAATACTAATGATTTAAGGGGTAAAATTTTAAGGATTAAGCCCGAAGCCGACGGCACCTACTCTATTCCCGAAGGCAATCTTTTTCCTGTAGGAACTCCTAACACCAGACCAGAAATTTATACAATGGGTTGCAGAAATCCATTTAGACCCTCAATAGATAGTAAGACAGGATATCTTTACTGGGGCGATGTTGGGCCTGATGCCGGAAAAGGACACCCTGACCGCGGCCCCAAGGGAATGGGAGAATTTAACCAAGCGAGAAAGGCTGGTTTTTGGGGTTGGCCGTACACAAGAGGAAACAACCAAGTATACAATGCTTATGATTTTACCACAAAAAAATCCGGCCCTAAATTCGATCCAAACCATTTAATAAACAATTCACCGAATAATACCGGCTTAAAAGAACTTCCCACTGCTCAAGAGTCCCTTATTTGGTACTCCTATGACAAATCGGAAGAGTTTCCTTGGCTAGGCACAGGTGGCGTAAATCCTATGGCCGGCCCTATTTTTCACGCATCCGATTATCCGGATGCCAAAACAACATTTCCTTCTTATTTTGAAGATAAGCTTATTTTATATGAATGGATGCGAGACTGGATATATATCGTTACCCTTGATGAAGACCATAACTACAAAAAAGCGGAGCGCTTTATGCCCAAAAGTGAATTTTCACATCCAATGGATATGATATTTGGTTCGGATGGTAATTTATATGTCCTGGAATATGGTCAAAAGTGGAACTCCCAAAATTTAGACGCCCGATTAAACCGGATAACATATATTGAAGGAAACCGAAAACCTATTGCTAGAATCACTAAAGATGTTGAAGTTGGATCTACGCCCCTAACCGTTAAGTTTTCTGGATCGGACTCTGAAGATTATGACAACGACCCCCTTAGTTTTGAATGGACCTTTACCTCCAATGAAACACAAGCAACAGAAGAAAACCCAAGCTTTACTTTTAATGAAGCTGGCACTTACACTGTACGTTTAAAAGTAACGGACAAAGAAGGCGAAGTTGCTATCGCAGAAACAAAAATATTGGTAGGTAACGATCCTCCTGAACTAAGCATAAAAATTGAACCTGATAATTTATTGTACTGGGATAACAAGAAAGTAAACTATACTGTAACAGTTACCGACAAACAAGACGGAAGCACAACTGATGGCTCTATAGACCCTAAAAAAGTTAAAGTAACACTAGACTATATTCCAGAAGGAAACGATTTAGTAAAAGCTACTTTAGGCCATCAACAAAATACAGTACCTGAAGGTCAAAAACTCATGGATGCTAGTGATTGCAAAGCTTGTCATGCTGCTAACGAAAAAGTTAATGGGCCAAGTTATATAGACATTGCCCAAAAGTATACTAAAAAAGACATTGGCTATCTGGTAAGTAAAATTATAAAAGGAGGATCTGGTGTGTGGGGCGAGCACATGATGTCTGCCCACCCCCAATTAAAGCCAGACGAGGTTGATAAAATGGTAAAATACATTCTATCCCTAAAACCAGATAAAGGATCAGACAAAAAACATTTACCAATAAGTGGCATTTTAGAATTTAAAGAACATATGGGAAAAGAGAGTCAGGGCATGTATGTATTAATGGCCTCTTATCTTGACAATGGCAATGATGGTCAGTTAGATTCCAAACTTTCTACAAGAGAACAAGTTATTTTTAAAGCACCTAAACTAGAAGCCGAAAAAGCTGATGAGAAAAGTGCTGGCTTGGGCACATGGAATGCCGAAGGCCAAACACTTGTTGGATCTATTGTCAACAATTCTTATTTGAAGTTTAACAATCTAAACCTTAAAGATCTGGAAAATATCAAGTTTTCAGCTTTCTATGCCAGTGATTACCCATATAAAGGCACTTTAGAAATAAGAGAAAATGCCCTTGACGGTAAACTTATTGGCTCTACTAAATTGGGATATCATAATGAGGATAAAGGTGCCATGAAATACTATCAGATATCTGTACGCCCTACTTTAGAAAAAGCATCCCTTTATTTAGTATTTAAAAATGACACAGATAAGGAACAGTATATCGCTAACGCTAACTGGATACTACTGAATTATAGACGATAAATTTATATATAAAAGGGAGCTGTTTTTTTACTTAGCTCCCTTTTTTTATGCTTTCATTTAGGTCTAATTAACCTTAAAACTAAACACATCAGACATCGAAGTATTTCCCTCTTCGTCTGTAGTTTTCACTTTCCAATAGTATATTTTTCCAGAGATTACTGCAACATTGTCCAACTGACTGGATGTTATATCGCTTTGGTGTATTTCAGGCATCGTAGTTTCTCCGAAATAAATAGTGTAACTACTAATATTATTATCTAAATCATTAGCAGACCACTTTAATGTAATCCCCCCTCCTGAAGCTGTTACTTCTGCGCCATTTAAAGGTTCAACTGTTTCGGCTGGAAAAGGTGCATGCTCTGTTACACCTTCTCCCGCATTATAAAACTTCCACGTATCACTTTTTGCTGTAGTTGTCGACTTTTTGGATTTTGAAACGACATACCACGAATAAGGTGTCCCTCTGTCGATTTCCACATTTAAAGACGTGTTTGTTGTTGTATGCAACTTAACCGTTTGATCATTTAAATTCTTTATGCTTATGTCATAGCTATCTGTTGAATTAGCTTTGCTCCATTTAAAGTTTACAGTACTCTTTTGGCTATTTATAATCTGCCCTTCTAGGCATTCTGAATTATTCTCTGGAAAAACCAAAACAGCTTTTTCTGGGTTTGAAGCCTTTTTCTCTTCTGAAGAATCACCTCCCGAACTACAAGAAACTGCCAATAGCACTATACCTATATAAATTAACTTTCTCATTTTTTTACAACTTTAAAATTACGCTCACTGTTTTCTGTTTTTAAAATGACATGGTACATGCCCGCAGTTAAAAACGACGCTTCAACCTTTACGGTTTGACCTGTAACCGATAAAACACGTGCCAATACAAGCTTACCATTTGTATTGAACATTTTTACAAAGGCTACATTTGCCTCATCATTACCAATGTTTACATACAAATCATCAACAAATGGATTAGGATATACCAGTATATCATCGTTAAGCACAATACGCTTTTCGAATATACCCTGACAATCTTTGTCGGTAGTAACTTTTATACTATTAACACCCGATTTTAAAGCTAACGACACTTTACTTTCTGTCGTTCTCAATGTCTCTTCATTAAGGGTTATCTCATAGATATCTCCATTAAACATAGATAAATCTAACGCCTTCGTAGTTACATCATATTTTGCTAGAACAGCCAAATCTGAAGGCTCTTTTATTGTTACATCAAAACAGCGCTCAAAGCTCGTTTCTCCTTCAACAGTTAGGCACAATTGATACACACCAGAACTTAAACTATCGATTGTTAGCTGGTTGGTAAAGCTAAAACTGGACTGTCCTCCATTCCCTTGCAATACTACTTGATAATTATGCGTTTCCAAAGCACTTATAATAACCTTACCATTATTACTCGCTCTACATGTTTCAGCAACTGTTGTGATTGTAAAATTATTAGCTGGCAAATTAAAGGCCTCACAACCATTTTCATCTACTAAAACGCCTAAAGGTGTTTCAGGGCACAGGTCGTCAATATCCAAAACACCATCGTTATCATCGTCGTCGTCACAAGCATCACCGAGACCGTCGTTATCAAAATCGGCTTGATCTGGATTATCCACATCTGGACAGTTATCATAGATACATCCAACCAGGGTCAATTCTGCTATAGATGTCCAAGCACCACCATTCACTTCAGACAAAGTCTTAATTCTCATGTACCTAGCTACAATAGGAGTTGTAAATTCTAAATTCTGTGGTGCAGATGTATTATCAAAATTCCCGGTAAAATCAGCCGTCCCCCAATTCGTATTATCTTTACTGAAATAAATTTCGTATTCGTTAATTCTTCCATTTTGCCCATTTTGTCTTGGTAAGTAGGTAAACTTACTGATGCTATAAAAGTTCCCCAAGTCTATTTGAATTTCATGAGGATACGGATCTGTTCCTGTACTCCATCTGGTGTGCCATATGGTATCTGGATCACCATCGAAAGCCATTGTTGCCAACCCTGGATAATTGACCTCCTCACTATCGGCATACAACAACGTCCACTCATTTTTTGGCAACTCGGCAGGATTACTACAGTCATCTATAGAAGGACATGTTGTTGTGGTAACCATACCTACTATGGTTTTGGTATACTCGATCCCGTTTTGCGTTACGGTTAATGTGACATCGTAAGAACCAGGGCTTCCTAAAACAACCTTTGGGTTTCTAATGTTTGTATCACTAATATATTGTGGCGCAGGAGATATCTCCCATTTCCACGAAGCACCACTATGTTTTAAAATGGAGTGATCGTCGAAATACAAGGTATCCGTCATACAGTTAAACTCTTTTCGCTGTACCCATGGATTAACAACGGGCTTAAAATCTTCTTGTAAAGGTGATTCCCATACACCACCGCCACCGGCAACTCTTATTTTACCATCACGATAAAATGGAATGGCGGTATTGACATCAAAATTTTGTGGATAGTTATTTTCAAATGCACTCCAACTGGTCATATCTGAGGTTCTATAATATATTTTTGCTCCAGTTCCATTTCGGCGTGTAGTAAATAAGTAAATAAGGTCCTTACCTGTACTAGTAGGTTGAATAGCCAAACATTTGGTATATGCGTCAACAGCTCCTGAGATGTTTTCCCAAGTATCCCCACCATCGGTCGACTTAAATACCAAACCTTTATCTGCAGACCAGGTTCCGTTTGCGTAACAAGTATAAATAGTATTCTCATCATAGGGCGAAATAACCAAACTTGTTCTGCCTCTCATTTTACTTCCTCCATTCGAAGCACTGCTTAAAGATGGTTTAAAAGTCCATGTTACACCTTGATCGGTACTTTTGTACAATCCATTCTCCTTTACATCGACATACATAACATTCGGATTTGTTGCGCTAATTGAAACGCCCATTACCTTATTAGCAAAGGTATGTAACGACTCAAAATTCACACCCATATCGGTACTTTTCCATAAATCATTACCTTCTCCCAAAAATATAACCTCATAATAATTTGGATGGTGTACCAAACTTCCTCTATTACCTCCATATTCCAACATATTGGGAAACTTAGTAAACAAGAATCGTCCTTCTTCTTGTTCCTCTGCGGTTTTGGGCAGTATCCATCCATTACCCAAATCGTTAAACGCTACATGCCTGCTTTTTCCTTGCAACACCCAACCTGTAGGCGATTCGGCTCCTCCCATACGCAATGCCTTATCTCCGTAAAAATCGGTTATGGCGGTATTACCGTTATGATATCTACCTCCTACAACAATATCTTCATTCCAACCTTGATCGAATCCCCACATATCGGATCCTATCAAATTATTTATCAAGGGCTGAAAATCGTTTTCGAAAGCATCTGTTGAAAAGCTCACACCTCCATCGGTTGCTACCCAAACTGAGCCATCGTTTAGCCATTTCATATCTTGGATGTCTGGATGTATAGAAAAACGCCCAAAATACCCTCCAATAGCATCAAAAGTGGCACCTCCATCATTTGTTTTGAATAAGGTGGTGGTTCCAACAAAAAATTCGTTAGCATTATTAGGATTGACCTCTAACACCAAATCGTAATACCCTTGGCCGTTATTATATTTAAACGTATCTGTATTACAATCTATAATTTTATTCCAAGACCAATTACCACTATTATTGGTTCCTTTATATAACTGAGGCGTATTATTATCACTAAGCAGGGTTGTATATACAATATTCGGGTTATCTGATGTTACCGCCAATAATCCGCCACTTCCGTCATTAAACTGATTTGGGAAATTTGGCAATGCAGTAAAGGTATTTCCACCATCTAAAGACATAATAGCATCTAATTTACTTGAAGCATTTTGCTTTAAAGCATATATTACATTGGCATCACCAGGTTTAAACTCCACATCATAAAACTTACCCGAAGCTTTATTGCTCCAATTAACGCCATCGTTAGTACTAATATAAATGCCATTATTTGCGGAAGCTACAATTTTACTCGGATTAGCAGCATCAATAAGAATATGGTTGACTTCAGCATTGCTTAAAACAACACTCCAAGTATTCCCTCCGTCTGTAGTTTTATGGATTTTACCATCACTCCCCATATAAACCATATCTGGATTGGTTGGATGTATGGCTATAGCCGTAACACCTCTTAGTGTATAATTAGGAGCCAACATATTCCAATTTTGCCCCTTATCAACCGACTTGTTAACATAACCCGTTTCTGTTCCTACATATATAATATTTGAATTTGAAGGGGCAACTGCCAAACTATATACATTAACTTGCCACGGTGCTACGCCCGGTATACCGGCAGAACCATCATTCAGCCAAAAGGTTTGTTTGGGGCCTAAGAATGACCAATTAGAATTAGAAGCATCGACTATTTTACTAACGCCTGTTGTTTTGGCGAAAACACTCTGTTCTTTTGCTATTTGAGCATAATCGGGAAGTAAAATTTCGCCCTTATCATTCACATAAGATGCCACAACTTGTTTCCAAATTTTATAGTAGCGTATAATGGGGCTCTTTTGCTTTCCGTAAATCGCAGTATAATCTTGAAACCCTTTTTCTATCTCAAAATAGTTAACTGGATATTCGTAGAGCTTTTTGGCCCAATCTGGAAAACCACTATCAAACAGGGGTTTATAGGTTTTAATTATCCCTGGCAAATCATCATAAGGGGTATACAGTTGCTGGGCGTTTAACGTACCAAGACACATCAGCAACATTAAACTTACAGTGTATTTAAGTCGTTTCATTATACTAATAGAGATTATTTTTAGATTAAAAGTTTATTAATTTACCATACCCTACAAATTTGGAAGGTAATTATAGATATGTGTGGGGTCATTTTAAGCGTAATGGTGGATTATTCAGCTTAAAGCAATTATTTTTACAGAGCAAATGTTAAAAAAAGGGCATAACTGATAAATCTACCTATTATGCCCTCTTTAATACTATAACTTACATGTTATTAATACCCTATCACATTAATTTCAGCCAAGAAACAATAGAAGTTAGGTCCTTCTGTGGCTTCATATTTTATATATCTGGCCTTCGTAGGAGCAACATCATATAATTGTCCTGCATCTATAGTCGAGTCCATATCATATTCGCCCAGATCTGTCCAATTAGTACCATCCAAACTTACATAAAACTTATGTTTAGTTTGTCCTCTTCCATCTCCTTGTCTTCTAAATACTTCAAAACTTGTAACGGTTTTTTCTACTCCCATATCGAAGGTGAAATGATGAGGATAAGGTGGTTGATTTGGACTCCATTCGCTGTGCCAAAAGGTTCCTAACTGACCATCAATCGTATTAGAGGCTGGCGCATCACCCATTTCCGATGAAAAGTCCGTAATAACCATTCCAGAACTATCAAAAACCTCTAGCACATTGATCTCTGCCAAGAAAGCATAGTAATCAGAACCTTCGGTCGCTTCATATTTTACGTAACGTGCTTCAATAGGATCTACCATATATACTTGTCCAGCATCAGTAGTTGCATCCATAACAAACTCTCCTAGGTCTGTCCAATTCGATCCATCCAAACTCACGTAAAACTTGTGTTTTGTTTGTCCATTACCATTTCCTTGTCTTCTAAACACCTCGAAGCCTTTGATAGTTTTTTCTACCCCCATATCGAAAGCAAAATAATGAGGATATACTGGTTTTTGATTTGCCCAATCTGAATGCCAGAAAGTTTCTAAAATCCCATCGATAGCGGCCTCTGCTTTTCCTTGATAATCGTAAGAACTCCAATTCGCTTCTGCTGGTTCTTCTGAAGAAAAATCAGTGATTACCCAATCTGATTTACCATAGTTAATGGATCCCGTTAAAACCAATTCCAGACTCTTCCAATCGGAAGGAAACTCATCAATCGAAGTTTCATTTCCATCGGAATCGGTTAAAGTCGGAACATAAAATGTTCTATACATAACCGGAGTCTCTGAAGACACATCTGTTAAAGTAATTGCAGATTCATCTGATCCTACCATTACAATAACTTCTTCGTCGTTCTTGTTAACATACTTAATTTCAGTGCTTCGCTGATACTCATCTCCACTCACGCCAAAACTGATTTCAGCATCAGTTCCATCATAAGTATTCGAATTAATACCTCTTGCCTCTAAGTTCGACCTAAAGGTTTCCCCATAAACGGTTCCAAATACAGTTTTCTTTATGGACTGATTACCGTCTGCATCTTTTGAATACACATCAAATTCATAAGATCTTTCTTCTAATCCGGTAATAATCAACTCTAACACATCGGTGTCGTTATCAGATTTAGAATAAGAAAATGTTTGAAAGGATTCTCCTTTATCCCAATAGACTGTAACTTCATTAACGGTAAAAGCCTTTGTAAGCGTTCCAACTAATTTAATCCTTCCATTACCTGGTAATGAATGCAGTGAATCTACTTTTGTCGAATAAATAATTTCACCATCCTTTATATATTTTTCATGGTGTTCAAACGTATCACTGCATGAAGTCATTCCTATTAGAAATAACAAAACTACAGGTATAATATAATGTTTTATTTTTTTCATAATTACTTCTTAATTTTTTTACTCAACTATATTGCCCCAAAATGTCATCTCTGAGAAATCGATATATCCTGCTCCATCCCATGTAGAATGCACTGCAAACCGGAAATACCTAATTTCAACAGGTTCATCAAATGTATATTCATCTCCAGCGTCAAAATGATCCATATCCTCATCCGTATTCGTTCCAATAGGGGAACCCGACGGCTTTATAGATTCACAATCGCGCAACTTAATCCAATCATCTAAATTTCCATCCTGACCAGGTAATTCCTTAGCTCCATAAACCGTATAGGTTTTTGGGTTCCCATGTGTAAATGCAAAATGACGGGCATTCTCAGGGCTTCTCTGTATTACATTAAAACGACTTAAGGTTACAACAACCCCCAAATCTACAGTCATAATACTTGGTCTGGGATGATCTCCTTGTGTATGTACAATAGTTGTAAGGTCATCATCAAAACAATTCCAGTAATCACCTTCCCAGGCATCCCAGTTGTCATCATTGTCCAGAATAACTTTCTGAAACTTTGTTTTATCTAGGCGCACTTCAAACAGTGGGGTTAATAATTGATCTGAAGTGTCTGCGTAAATTGTATCGGAGAAGTTATCGTAACGATCTCTAATTACAGCAGCGAATAACCTAGGGGACGATTCGTATCCCCTCAAAGAAGATCGTGAGGCTTCTTGCTCCGTATAAATAGTTTCCACCGTTGCCAAATCACCAATCTCGTTGGTAGTCATCAATTCAATGGTAATAGGTGTTTTCAAAGTATTATCCCAAGTAAATCTGGCACCGCCAAAATCGGCAGTTATTTCCATAGACTCCTGAACAAGGAATACTGGAGGCGTTAATGGCGTACCTGTAACCGTAATGGGCTCTGAATGATTTTCGGAACGATCTACAGAATAAAGTTTTACTGATTTTTCTGCAGTATCACTAAACCCTAAAATCTTTATCTCATTGTCATAAGCCGACGTTTTTACTTCTGCCTCCCGTCCTTTGGAATCGGTATAAACTGCTTTTACATATAGTAGATCTCCATTATTACTAGGCAAATCGTAACTAATATCCAGACCTCCATTTGTTGGAGTAACAACTACATTTTCTATAACCGACGGAATCGTACCGTCAGAGATAAGAGGCCCATGCTCATTTTCCTCACACGCTAATAGTACCAAACACATTGATACTAATATTCCAATTAACTGTTTCATCATAATATCTTAATTAAGTTAATAAATAAATTACCATCCCGGATTTTGAATCAAGTCAGGATCTTTGATCGTTTCTTGTTCCGGTATGGGCCATAGATAATCTCTTTCAGAATAAGTTGGATTATACAATGTTGTCAACGTATAATAGTTATCCGCTTCTTCTTCAAGAACATTCCATCCTTTTACTGGTTTATTCATATAGTCTCTGGCTAACTTCCATCGTCTTAAATCCCAAAAGCGTGTTCCTTCGAAGGCCATTTCAATCATTCTTTCCTGTTGAATAATCTCTCTCATTCCATTTTTTGTGGTTGGTTTAGAAGGATCATTTGAAAATGCCATCCAACTATCAACCACAGTCCCCAGCCCTGCTCTCTCTCTTACCAGATCAATATATTCATACACTTCAGAATCTGGAGTCGCTTTTACCTCATTCAAGGCTTCTGCATAGTATAGATATAAATCTGCCAAACGTACAATAGGAAATGCGTATCGTGTTGTACTTAAAAACCGCCCTTGTGTTACCTGGGTAGGCAATGCTACGAGCTTTTTAGGCCAGTACCCTGTAACAGAATATTGAGAAATTTCAAATACCGATGCAAACTCCCCCCCTCTTGCATGAATATACCAAGGATCATCCTCATCAGCGGCGCCATTACCAAACCACACGCCTCTATCGAAGGCCAGATCCGCATAAAACCGGGTTTCTCTGTCGAAATTCAAGATTGCTGTTTCTTGTCCTAGTTCCACATGATACTTATCAGCTTCTTCCGCTTCTCTTAATTTAAACCTATTATTATAATCGAAAGTAACATCCTCATCAATAGGCACGCCATTTTTAGAATAGTACATCTCCGCAATACGTATAGGTGGGCAATGTCTTGAGGCCACAGGATTCGTTATATAATTGTACAAGCGCGGCATGGATTCATATTCAATGTTAGAGGTGGATCCAGTATGCCCCCAAACGATCTCAAAGTTCCACTTTTCAGTCATTCTACTTCTAAGACCGGCTTTTAATAATGTGATGTCCGAATTGATATCTGAACTCGACCTATTTACATAATCTTCTTTTTGAAACAAACGAAAGCCAGCATCATGACATAAATCAATAGCTTCTTTACAAGCTGTAGCTGCCTGCACCCATTTATCCTCCGAATACGTTAGTGGAAAAAATGGTTCCCCTTCTTCATTAACAAAGTCCGAGTAAACCGAATTTCCGTTAAACAATGGACTTGCATAGGTCATTAAAACTCTTGCTTTAATTGCCGCAGCTATTGGTTTGGTTACTCGTCCTAGTTCTATACCAGGATTCTGTAAAGTTAATGGCAAATCAACAATCGCTTTGTCTAAAAGATCTAAAACATAAGCAAACCCCTCCTCCACTGTATTCCGTTTCGCTTTTATATTAGCTGTAGACTCCGACACAGGAATCAATTCTTCATTAATTACAATAGGCCCATACATTCTTAATAAATAAAAATGGAAATAGGCCTTTAAGAAATTAACTTCTGCCTTCCATATGGTTTTTTCGTACTCATCTATCCCCATCACTCCATCAATTCTACTTAAGAATATATCGCAGTTCCTTATGGCAACATACAAACCATCCGTATCATTATCCCCCCAAAGATTATATCTTGGTGTCGTTGCACTTTGAAAGCCTTGGGCAATAACAACACCATTTCTAGACTCCATAGATCGATTATACCATATCTCATCCCCTCCATTTAAAGCAGGATTATTAACATTTCCCGGGTTGGGAATGGCTGAATATATGGTATATAAAAACTTTTGTGTATTAAATCTATTGGAAAAAGCATTATCAATTGTAGCAACGTTATCCGGTACGACATCTAAATAATCTTTTTCACAAGAAAAAAACAGGCTTGCAACAAAAATTATTGCTATATATATATTGTTCTTCATAGTTTACTTTTTTTATAATGAAAGATTCACACCTAAATTAAACACCCTTTGGTTAGGATAATTTAAACCGTTTCCTGCCAATTCTGGATCCCATAATTTAAATTTACTCAGCACAAACAAATTGGTCCCACTCGCATAAAATCTTACTGTATTCATCTTTAGTTTAGAAACCAATTTTTCGGACAAGCTATACCCAATCTCCAGTTGTTTAAGTCTTAAAAAATCCCCATCCTGCATAAACCAAGTACTTCTTTGCGTATTATTAGTTACCAAGTTATTTGAAAGCCGTGGCCACTTGGCGTAAACATTTCTATTGGTTTCAGACCAATAATCGTCTGCCCATGCCTTCAATAATTGTCGTTGTCCAACGAAAGGCGACACATTGTTTTGGCCTCCTGTGTTAACCCAAAATGACGAATTAGCCGATCCCTGAAAAAAGCAGGAGATATCAAAGTTTTTGTACCCGGCAGAAATACCAAGACCATAAGTGATTTCTGGTACCGTTGGGTTACCAATTGGCACTTGATCCAACGTCGATATTTTACCATCACCATTGATATCGCGATATTTAATATCTCCACCTGTATACTCCCCAAAGGTCTGTTCAGGAGAGTTATCTACCTCAGCCTGATCTACAAAGAGGCGCTCGGCAATATAGCCCCATTGCTGATCAATAGGATGTCCTAATGCAGATAGCCAAGGTGTCGCCGAATAATCCGGTTCTTCCAACTTGGTTATTTTATTGGTCGCATAGGTAAAATTACCTCTAAACTGCAACCATCCATAGCCGTTGGCAAAATCATCAGAATATACTAAAGAACCATCAATCCCTTGGCTTCTTGCCTCACCTATATTGGCTCTCACACCGGCCTGTAATCCTAAACTGGCAGGTAATACTCTATCATATAAAATATTTTCCCTATCCTCTCTAAAGAAGTCTACTTCCAGATCCAGTTTATTAAACATCCCTAACTCAAAACCAAAGTTCATTTTTTTACCTGTTTCCCAGGTAATTTGATTGTTGGCATACCTTTCTATAGCAAATCCGGATAATGGGAAACTAAAGTTCTCTCCTGTAACATACCCTCCGGCATCCACATTAATCTGAGATAAATAAAAGAATCGATCATTAGGCCCCCCTATTCGGTCATTACCTACCAAACCGTAGGAACTCTTTAGTTTTAATTTAGTAATGACATCCTGAACAGGCTCAAAGAATGCTTCGTCGGATACCATCCACCCTAAAGCCAAAGCAGGAAAGAACCCCCACCGTTCCTTTCGGGCAAATCGTTCTGAACCATTATATCCAAAACTAAATTCGGCAAAATACTTGTCTCTTCTAGCATAAGTAAAACGACCAGACACCCCCATATTCCTAAAGGCCAAAGATTTTTGTAAATTTTCTGATTCAGAAAGGTTGTTTACATCCCAATCGGAAAGTGTGCTTCTCCTATTATTCGCTGTAAACACTAGTAAACCACTAACTTCATTATTTTCATCGATTGCCTTACTATATGACAAATTTGATTCGATGTAAGTCGAAGTGGCAATATATCTGTTTCTTTGATTAAAACTCAAAGTTTCTCTTCCCGTAGCTTCATTTAAAGAAGCTAATGATATTTCCCCGGTAAGAATACTTAACCGTGGCTGGTAATAATACGGATTATAGGATCTCACAGCCTCATATTTAGATTGATTGGTCCCGTTAAATACAAACCTAAAATCCAAGCCTTCTGTTATAAAATCGAAATCCTGGTTAAACTCTAACTGGGCAATTATTTTAGCTCCATCTCCCTCTTGGTAACCTCTAACCATTTCTGCATAAGGATTTAAATACTGTCCGTTATCATAATTCCCAAACAAAATATGGTTGGTAAATTCATGCTCTGCATCTTTTTCATAAAAGGGTCTAAACAATACCGGATTGGTTCGCATTACCTGATTATAAACATCAGACCCTCCACTTATTGGGCCTGTATAATCTTCAAAATTGACATTAAAGTTTAGCTTTAATCTGGAAGTCTTTGTTAAATTAATATTGGTACTGGAACGTAAATTATATTGCTTGTAATTTATATTAGAGTTAAAATTACTAACCTTAGGCACATCCAATATACCATTGTCCTGACTACCAGCAACAGAGACATAGTATCGTGCCGTTTTACCTCCACCATTCAAGCTAAAATTCATACGCTTGTTTATTGTATAGTCTTTAAATAACTCTTCATACCAATTGGTCGTAGGATACAATAAGGGGTTTGTTCCCGCTATTGTATTTTCGATTTTCTCCAAAGAATAAGGTAATTGCGCCAATGGATCCCTAGTTTTAACTGCCTCATTGCCTAATCTCATATAGGTAATTGGGTCGGCTAATTCAATATCTCTCGTTGGTTGCGACATAGACGCCTCCATTCTAACAGAAACATTTACAGGACCTTCCACCCCTTCTTTGGTTGTTACAAAAATAACCCCATTCGCTCCCCTAGCACCGTACAAAGCGGTAGCAGAAGCATCTTTCATGATAGAGAACTCTGCAATATCATCGGGATGTAATCGTCTCAAATCATCAACTGTCAGTTCTACACCATCAATAAGTATTAGGGGACTTGAAGCATACCCAAACGTAGTCACCCCTCTAACAAAAAACTCGGCGTTATCTCTACCTGGTTCTCCACCTCTTTGATATGAAATTAAACCAGGCGCACGTCCAGCCAAAGCAGTAGTCAAGTTACTTGACGGTATCTTAAGTTCTGAGGGCTTTACAGTAGTCATTGACGAAATAACATTTTTCTTTTTCTGTTTACCAAAACTTACTAAAACCACTTCTTCCAACTGGGCAGTATCTTCTTTAAGTGTTACATTAATAGTCGTTTTACCAGCTACAGGAATTTCTTGTGTCGCAAACCCTACATATGAGAACACCAATACAGCATTAGGTTCTTTTACCAACAAACTATAGTTACCATCAAAATCGGTAGAAGTACCGGTAGACGTTCCTTTAACAAGAACCGTAACACCCGGTAATGGCACGTTACCTTCATCTACAACTTGTCCCTTAATGATAGCATCCTGCAGTTTTTCTTCTTCTTGTTGGTTTTTGACTTCCTCTTTTTCTTTCTTTGTTAAGAATATTTGTTTATCGATAACACTGTATTCAGTTTCCGTTTTATCGAACACTCTATCCAAAATGGAAAATATCTTCTCATTTTTAGCTTGAATAGAAATAAGACGTTCTAAGTCTACATCTCTTATTTTGTATATAAAACGAAAATCACTTTTACTCTCAATAACATCTATAAGCTGATTAATTTTTACATTTTCAAGCTTTAAAGAAATTTTAGTTACCTGAGAATATGATGTATTTGCCTGAACCGTAAATAAGGTGACAAATAAAAACAAGGTACTTAATTTCATTTTGAGGTTAAATTTTAAACACAGGCAGTGTTTGTTCTTTTGATAAAGAATTTTTTTCATACTTTTAAGTTGTTTAATTGTGGTTAGTTTTTAATCACTTACACGAACCGGGAACTGGCTCCAACAGTTTTCGGTTTTTTTGTAAATAATTATTTAATCGAAATGTGATGAAAATAGTTTGTTTTATATCATAGGCATAATGATTATTGAATGGTTACAAGATTATTGTTTATTTTATAGTTTATATCGTATGTTACTTTTAAATATTCTAACACCCTTTCTATAGGTACATCTGTAAAACTGGCATTAAAAATCTCTTTTGCTAATGCATTATTCTTTATGGTAATTGCCACATTATACCGTCGCTCCATTTTTTTAAGGATATTCTCAAAAGTCATGTCCCTAAACACGAGTTCTCCATGTATCCAAGATGTATAAATACTTGTAATAACTGGTTCTGTTTCAATAGTCTTATCCGTTTTATTAAAGCTTCCTTTAACTCCTGGCACTAACATTACTTTTTCACTTTCTTGTGGATTTGATATACTATCTGCTTTGTACATACTTACCGATCCTTCTACTAAAACAACATCTGTATTTTGATCCTCGGGATAGGTAGACACATTAAACTTGGTACCGTATACCTCAACATTAACACCCTTATTATTTACAACAAATAGGTGATCCTTATCTTTAGCCACATCGAAATAAGCTTCTCCTTCTAAAAAGACCTCTCTACTATGACCTTCTAAGAACTTTACTGGGTACTTAATGGATGTACCTGCATTTAAAAACACGACCGTCCCATCTGACAACAACAACTCAAATGTCTGACCATAAGGAATGTTTAGTGTATTATACGTAAGCGTTTCTACCTTAATATCTTTAGAATAGGTGATACTATTTTTAACCTGTTTACCAACTACACTTCCTTTTACATCAATTAAGTCTTGCACCTCTTCTGTATCGATCACTTTTACTTCTCCGTTATCCAATTGAAGCGTAATTTTACTTTGTTGAATATCCTCTTGACCAAAACTTTGTTTGTTTGACAAATAATTATTCCTATACAACACCCCCAGAACCATAAGACCAGTGAAGACAGCGGCAACCTTTAATAATCGCTTAACAGATCTTTTACTCTTTTTCGAAAAGTTTCCTTCCTTTTTATGTTTGTCGTAGCCTATTATTTCTTGATAGATATGTAGGGAAGCATCTTCATCGATTTCCTGAAACCCTTCGTCTAAAAGCTCATTTATCTCCTCTACACTAGGTATAGACTCAATATCCAAGACGCTATTGTTTTTAAAAAAATCTATAAGTACTTCCTTTTCTTCTCTGGAACAAGTATTAAGAGCATGTTTTTTAAGTAAATACCTAATATGTGAATCTTTAATCATTTTTATTCTATAATACAGTTAGGGTGATTCTACATATAATACAGTTGGGGAGACTTCGAGTACTATTCGAATTATAGTTTTTTTTAAAAAAAGCCACAAAACAAATACAAACGACTGA